>JBGPMY010000008.1:0-15803 GCA_041487235.1 Dehalococcoidia bacterium | reverse complement strand
GCGGTCACAGCGCGGCAGTCGCCAGTGGCCGCTCGTATTCGCATCTTCCCCGACAATCACCTCCCGTTGCAACAGACAGTGAGATAGGTTTACTGCAAATCGAGCGCCGTGTCAAGCGGTGGAGCAGGTTGAGGTCTCTCAGTTTTGGTAATTGTTTGCGTTAGATATCGTAATTATTGGTGAAAAACTGGGGTGCTAAGGGTTGATGCGAGGATTTGCGGGCAGAGCAGATTACCGACGCCTAGCACACGGGCCCATCGCCAGGATATGCGGCGTTCGGAGTCGCTGGTGAGCTTGACTCAGGCGCTGATGTTGATTTAATATACTGCTCAATCTATATAGTGGTTAGGCAAGGCCGGGCGCCTGCCGGTTTGTGGTCCCGGCCGTAAGACTGCCTGTGGGGAGGATCGGCAAGTCGAGGGGGCTGCGGCCAGCGATTTGCCAGGTCATCCTGGGGAGGATTTGGGACCATGACTACAAGACTGGGGCTTTTCGCAACCGCACTTCTGGCCATCATCGCCCTGCTGGCCGCGCTCCTGGCGCTGGTTCTGCTGGCCAACGCCGCCGATACCGGCTTCAAGTCGCCCGGCTTAAGCCACACGCCGAGCCAGTGGACGAACCCCGACAACGCCTTCAGCAGCAACGATGTCTACGCCACGGAAACGGTGGACAACGAGGCCCAGGGGTACTCCAACTTCAGCCTCGGCGTGCCCGACGCCGGCACCATCGTCGACGGCATTGAGGTTACAGTGGAGGCCAAGTCCAGCGACAGCTCCGGCTGCGAACTGCAGGTGGCTCTCTCCTGGAACAACGGCAGCACCTTCACTAGCGGCGGAAGCGGGCTAAAGACCGTCGCCCTCACGGGGCCGGCGGACGCGGTCACCACCGTTGGCGGCCCAGCCGACACCTGGGGCCGGGTCTGGACCACCACGCCTGACTCCTCTACACACGAGTTCAGCGACACCAACTTCGTGGTGAGAGTTGCCTTCAACGACCCTGGCAGTGGCTGCACTGGAGACGCCTCCCTGGATCACGTCCAGGTCAAGGTCTACTACCGAACGATCCCCTCTGGCACCGCGAACCCGTCCCTGACGGCCGGCGCCTGCCTTAAGGCGGACTTCAGCTTCGTCATCGACATGTCCGGCTCCGTTGACTCCACCGAACTCGCGGCCATGAAGGCCGGCATTACGACCTTCGTCACCACCTACGAGGGCGGCGGCGACGGCCGTTACGCCGGAACGCGGTTCAACAATGGCGCAGCTGCCAACATCACCACCGGCTTCGTCTCCGCCGCCACGTTCACCGGCGTCACCGGCCTCGGCACACTCACCACCACCAGCGGCTTCACGCCCACCTCCCTGGGCATCGACACGGCGCTGGCCAATAACGCCAGCGACCGCGGCGACGCGCCGAACATCATGTTCATCGTCACGGACGGCTCGCCCAACCAGCCCAACACGCACGGCAATGACCTGACGATCCCCGAGACTTGGCTGCAGGGGGGCAACGCCGCCATCACTTCCGCCAACAGCGCACGAGCCGCAACCCCTAACTTCATCGTCAACGCGATGTACATCGGCGCCCCTGACACCAGCCTCCCATTCAGCACTGCCGGCGACTCGGCCTGGGCCACGGCCGTCATGACCCAGATCGGCGGCGGTTCCTTCTCCGCTGTGGCGGACTTCTCCGCTCTGGCCAGCGCGCTGCTGGCGGAGCTGGACTGCCCGACGCCCACGCCTACGGCCACCGCTACGGCAACTGCGACGGCGACGCCTACCGCAACCGCCACTCCTACGGCGACGGCTACAGCAACCGCCACCGCGACGCCTACGGCCACGCCCACCGCTACGGCGACACCCACTGCCACCGCTACCGCCACCCGTACGGCAACACCAACGGCTACCGTGACGCCCACGGTGACGGCGACAGCGACAGCCACGCCCACCGCCACCGCGACGCCCACGACTACGGCGACCGCCACGGCTACGTCAACGGCTACGGCCACTGTGACCGCCGCCGTGACGCCGACCGCCACGGCCACGGCGACGGCGACCGCCACCGCGACGCGCACGGCGACACCCACGGCGACCGTTACGCCCACCGTGACGGCCACCGCGACGAAGACGGCAACGCCTACGGCCACCGCGACGGCTACGGCCACGGTCACCCCGACGTCTCTAGCGGCCACGCAGACTCCCAAGGCGACGGTGACTCCTACAGCGCTGCCGGCGGTGTTCCCGCCCACAGGCGGCGGCCCCTACGGCGGCGACGGCTCCTCGCTCCTGGCACTGTTGCTGGGCGGCGTGACGTTGATCGTCGGCGTGTCACTGCTGGGTATCTCCCAACGCCGCCGCTGGATGAGGTGAGACGAGAGCCGTAGCCGGCGACAAGGATAGCGCGAGAAAGGAAAATCGGGGCCTCGAAAGCGAGGCCCCGTTCTCTTACGGTGACGTTGCGTCTGGTGTCTACTGCGGCTGCGCGAAGAGGGCGGAAAGGGCAGGGCCTAGGAGCCATCCCAGGACGTAGCCGCCGATCATGAAGCCCAGAACAACCAGCGCGGAGTCCCCGGTTGAGAAAGCGGTGCTCTCCGAAGCGGACGTGAGCAACGACATCAGCCCGAAACCGAAGCCGAAGTAGCCGCCGATGGTTCCGACCTTGTGCCTTATCTCCCACTTATTGCGTGTGGCGTTCTGTTGGTTCATCCCCACCTGCTAACGAAAGGGTTTCGCGCACCGGATCAACTTCCGGTTCCGCTCATATTGATGCAGGGGGAATACGATCTGTTACGGCGGCCAGGGGCGTAGGAATGACCCACGTCCGTGGTGGTCGTCGAAATGGGCCGACAAGCGGGCAGGGCTAAGACCTCTAGGTCCACACGTTTGAGAGCTATCGTGCGGCATGCCATGTCCCAGCTTTCAAGCTGGGTTGACGCCTACCGCACCTTGCAAGGTGCGGCATAGACGCCGATCAGTGACCGCGGGCCAGGAGCCAGCCCCGATCGACTGCGGTCCCATAGCCGGACCACTTCTCGAACTCGAGGACAAGCGCCGATTCGTCGGCCTTAAGGACGGCGGCGAGCCAATCGCGGATATGGGCGGCGTCCGCCGTTGTATGCACCAGCGTGGCGCCGCCATCGATGGCGCGAATGTCTTCCTGGTCTATGTGTTCGCTCAGCGCCTCCCGCACAGGGCCGGCGAGTGGTCGCTGTGGCGCCCAGGCGATGACGCACTTGAGGCTGCCGGGGCCAATCTTGTTCACGACTTCAAGTAGCGGCCGAACCAGGCCAGGCACCTGCCCCAGGCGTCCTTCGCCGCTTCTTCGCGGTAGCTGGGCCGGCCCTCGCTCATGAAGGCGTGGCCAGCGCCGCTGTAGGAGTGGAACTCGTGCGCCTTACCCAGCCGCGTGAGCTCGGCGTCCAGCTTGGCCACGTCCGCCGGGCTGGGGTTGGCGTCATCCTCCCCGAAGAGACCCAACACGGGGCAGCCGATCTGGCCGGTGAGGTCGAAGGGCGAGGAGCCTTTGCCCCAGGGCCGCATGATGTTGCCGCCCCAGCAGACCACCGCCGCGCTCAGGTGCGCATTGTGGGCCGCCATCAGGTAGGTGACGCGTCCGCCCATGCAGTAGCCCGTGATGCCGATGCTGTCCGCCCTCACTCCCGGAAGCCCGGCCACGTGGTCGATGGCGGCGTTGACGTCATGCACGATGCCAGCGTCGCGCAGGCGGCTCATGCGGGTCAGCGGATCGTCGCTGGCGTCCGGGTGTTCGCGGTGGTACAGATCGGGCGCTATCCCTACGTAGCCGGCGTCAGCAAAGCGATCGGTCATGCCGCGCACGAAGTCGTCCACGCCGCCCGCGTGCTGGATAACGACGACGGCAGGGAACGGCCCACTGCCCTCAGGCGTACTCAGATAGCAGCGCATCTGCTCCCCGTTCGCGCTTACGTTGTCCCATCGTGCCGGCATCTGGTTCTTCTCCTCGCTGTAACGGTCTCGTCTCCTGTCCCATGCAGTGTGCCCGCGCAGCGAGGGAGAATCAAGGCCCTGCTCTGCGTAACTTTCTGCAGCCGGAATACATCAACTAAACTTGGAGCGAAGATATCCCTATAGGCTGAGGAGTTCGCCAATGCGACTGAAGTGGCTAATCCCCCTGCTGATAGCGCTGGCCGGCGTGGCCCTCGCGGCCTGCGGCGGCGGGTCCGACCAAACGGCGGAGACATCGCCGCTCGCCGCGACGGGCGGCCCTTCTCCGACGTCATCGGGGCAGGCCGTGGGCGCGGGTGTCTCCGACCTGGCGAAGGCCGTTGTCCAGATATTTGCGCTCGATGCCAACGGTGATCCCGTCTGGTCGGGGTCGGGCACTGTGATCTCGCCGGACGGCCTCATCCTCACGAACGGCCACGTAGTCGATGACCGCAAGCATGAGTACGATCATCTCGGCGTGGCCACCACCAGCCGCACCGATGAACCGGCTCATCTAGGCTACCTGGCGGAGATAGCGGCCGTCGATTATGCCCTAGACCTGGCCGTGATCGAGATCACGTCGGACATCGATGGCAAGCGCGTGAACGAGCGCTTCCCGTTCGTGGTTCTGGGGGACTCCGCTAAGGTCGAGATCGGCGACAAGCTGCGCATTCTGGGCTACCCAGGGATAGGCGGCGAGACGATCACGCTGACGGACGGCGTCATCAGCGGCTTCACGGCGGAGCGCAGCGTTGGCGCTCGCGCGTGGATCAAGACGGACGCGACGATAGCGGGCGGCAACAGCGGCGGTCTGGCGGTCAACGACAACGGCAAGCTCATTGGCGTGCCGACGATCGCCGGATCGGGCGCGGCGTCCCGGGATACCGTGGACTGTCGCCAGATTGTGGACACCAACCGCGATGGCATCATCGATGGCTTGGATACCTGTGTCCCCGTGGGTGGCTTCATCAACGGACTGCGCCCGGTCAACCTGGCGTTGGAGTTGATCGATGCCGCCGGAAGGGGCGCGACCTACGTTTCCAAGTTTGAGCCAGAGCCTGAGCCGTCCGCTGGGTTCGATACACGGGACGTCTCGCTCAGCAAGATGGTATTCGCCGACGGCGTTACGGCCGACGACCGTCCCGCGAACGAGCTGGACGCCTTTCCTTCCGGCGTGGCGCGCGTCTGCGGCTTCTGGGACTACGAAGGGATGGTGGACGGCATGAGCTGGGAGGGGCTCTGGTTCGTCGACGGACAGCTGAACGAGCAGGGCAGCATCGTGGGCGACACGTGGGTCGGTGGCGCGGCAGGCAGTTGGTGGGTGTGCATAGTCGATGAGCAGAACGGCCTGGCGGACGGGCTGTATGAGCTGAGCATCTCCGTGGAGGGCGAAGCGAGGGGTTCGAGCGCCGTATTCGTGGGCGGGAGTCATCCGCCCGTCACGCTGACGCTGGAGAATAGCGCGAGCAAAACGGTCTGCTACGTGTTCCTCTCGCCTGCGGGCGCCCAGAACTGGGGGTTCGATAGGCTGGGGATAGGCCAGGGGATCGAAGTGGGCGCGACCCACACCCTTCGCCTGGCGGCGGGCGTTTACGACCTGCTGGCGCAGGACTGCAACCGGAAGGACGTCGTGGACGAGCGCGATCTGGACATCACTCGGGACACGACTTACACAGTGACGGGCTAACCCGCGTGGATCTCGTAGGGGCGAGGCATGCCTCGCCCCTACGGTTGTGATTCGGTATGGGCGTGGCGTTGGGCCTCATCGTCCGCCGTGCCCGCCGTGCCCGAAGTTGTGCGCCGCCGGGGCTAAGTCGCTGCCGGTCTTCAGCGGCCGGAAGGCGTGGGCGAGCACGTTGGTGATGCCGTCCCGCCGCTGCAGCTCTCCCCGCACGATGACGAAAGGCTCCGCGCGCACCAGCGCCCGCTGGGCCTCGTACAGGTCCGGCTTCACGATCACGTTTACCAGCCCGAACTCGTCCTCCAGCACCAGGAAGACGAACCCCTTGGCCGTCCCCGGCTGCTGGCGGCAGACCACCAGCCCCGCCACCTCCACCGGCGCCCCGTCCGGCAGCGACTCCAGCATGCGGCTGGTGACCATCCCCTCGTGTCCACCAAAGGCGGACTGGCGCAGGAACGTCATGGGGTGCGCGTTTGGAGAGAGGCCCAGGACCAGGTAATCCGCTGTCATTCGGTCCCAGTCGGACATGGGCGAAAGCTGCACCATGTCTTGCTGGGTGGGCAGGGGCAACGCCAGCTGCCGCTGTGTTGTGTTGCGCCCCTCTGGCCGGTAGATGAGCCCCAGCTGCCAGAGCAGCTCCCGGCGCTCCAGCCCGAAGCTATCGAAGCACCCGCAAGCGATCAGGTTCTCGATCGCGTCCCGCTT
This sequence comes from Dehalococcoidia bacterium, assembly GCA_041487235.1. Classification (GTDB taxonomy): domain Bacteria; phylum Chloroflexota; class Dehalococcoidia; order SM23-28-2; family RBG-16-64-32; genus JBGPMY01. The sequence goes on along the minus strand of JBGPMY010000008.1, from coordinate 9,458 downwards.
CAGTCGTGTGCGCTCCAGGAAATCGAACAGGGAGCGGAAGTCGCCGCGTTGCTGTTCCACCTCCCCAGCCGCCTGGGGCGCAGCAAGCCGCGCCCCTACAACTTCGCGGGCCGTCTCCTGGCTCAGCCCTCGCACGTAGCGCAGGCCGATACGGATGGCGAGGCCGGGTCCCGCCTCCACCCCGCCTGAGGGCGCAGCAAGCGGCACCCCTACAGCGTGATCGGGGAGTAACGGTTCGATGGCGCAGTCCGCGCCGCTGCGGTTGATCTCCGGCGGTAGGACCTCCACCCCGTGGCGCTTGCCGTCGTTCACCAGCACGTGCGGCGCGTAGAACCCCATGGGCTGGGCGTTGAACAGGGCGCACAGGAACTCCGCCGGGTGGTAGGTGCGCAGCCAGGCCGTCTGGTAGGCCAGGAGCCCGAAGGCGGCGGCGTGCGCCTTGGGGAAGCCGAACTCCGCGAACCCCGCGATTTTGCGGAACACCGTCTCCGTCGTCTGCCTGCTCACACCGCGCTCCAGACAGCCGGCGATGAACTGCTCCTTGAGTTGCTCGATCGCCTCGCGCGAGCGCTTGCGGCTCATGGCCCGGCGCAGGCTCTCCGCCTGTCCCGCCGTGAACCCGGCCAGCGCCATCGCCGTCTGCAGCACTTGCTCCTGGTAGAGGATGACGCCCAGCGTCTCCCCCAGCGCCGGCTCCAGCGACGGGTGATCGAAGGTGACCGGCTCCTTCCCCAGGCGGCGGTTGATATAGGGATTGACGGAGCCGCCGACGATGGGGCCCGGCCGGATGATCGCCACCTCCACCGTGAGGTCGTCCAGGGAGCGCGGGCGCACCCGTGGCAGCGTCTGCATCTGGGCCCGCGACTCGATCTGGAAGACACCCATCGTGTCGGCCCGGCAGATGGAGTCGTAGACGCGCTGGTCCTGGAAGTCGATGCGCGAGAGGTCGATGCGCTTGCCCCGCTGCTCCTCGATCAGCTCCAGGCAATCGTCCACGGCGGAGAGCATGCCCAGGGCCAGGAAGTCGATCTTGATCATGCGCGCGTCATCCACAGAGTCTTTGTCCCACTGGATGAGGACGCGACCCTCCATGGCGGACTGCTCCAGTGGCACCAGCTCCACCAGCGGCCGCGAGGAGATGACCATGCCGCCCACGTGCTGGCTGATGTGGCGGGGGAAGCCGGCGATCTGCTCCGATAGCTCCGCCAAGTGCCGCCATCCCCCTGAGGCGTCCAGCTTCTCGCGGTAGTGCCGCAGGTGGCCCATCTCCTTCCGCACTTCCTTGGCGGAGCCGCCCTCGCTGGCCTTAGCCAGCCGGTCCAGCTCGGCAGGCGGCAGTCCCAGCGCCTTGCCCACCTCCCGCACGGCGCTGCGAAGGCGATAGGTGGGGAACGTGGCCACCAGGCCGACATTCTCGTGGCCGAAGTGCTCGTAGACGCGCAGGATCAGCTTCTCGCGAATGTCGCGCGGGAAATCGAGGTCGATGTCCGGCACGGAGGCCATCTCATCGTTCAGAAAGCGGCCCAGGAACAGGTTGTTCTCGATGGGGTCTATGTGGGAGAGGCCGATGAGATAGCAGATTATGGAGCTGACGGACGAACCGCGGCCGCGCCCCGGCGGGCCATGGTTGGGACGGCCCCGCACCTCCATCGCCACCTGCTCCGCCAGCTGGAGGATCTCGCGGTGGATGAGGAAGAAGCCGGAGAGGCCGTGGCGCTCCACCAGCGCCAGCTCCTGCTCCAGCCGCTCCTGCACCTCCCGTGTGAAACGCGGGTAGCGGCGGGCGGCTTCCTGCTGGCAGAGCTTGCGCAGATAAGACTCCGGCGTCTCGCCCTCTGGCACCGGACAGTCCGGAAAGCGATAATCCAGGTCTCGCGTCAGGTCAAACGTACAGCGCTCGGCGATGCGCGCCGTGTTGGCGATGGCATCCGGGTGATCGCTGAATCCGCCTGAGGCGGACGCCATCTGGGCGGGCGGCTTCAGGTAGTACTCGGAGTTCTCGCGCCGCAGCCGGTGGGAGGCGTCCAGCGTCGTCCGGTTCTTGATGGCGACGAGGACGTCCTGGAGCCGGTGGCGCTCCCGCTCGTGGTAGTGGACGTTGCCGGTGGCGACGATGCCGAGCTTCAGGCCGTGCCTGCCGGCAGGCAGGTGCTCCGCCAGCTCCGCCAGCGCCCGGTTGCGGCGGGCGTCTCCGTAGACGAGGTTGTTCTGGAGCTCGATGAAGAAGTTCTGCGACCCGAACAGTTGCGCGTAGCGGCGGGCGGCCTCCTCCGCCTCCCGGTACCGCCCCTGCGCGACCAGCGATGGCACCTCTCCTTTGCGGCAGCCGGAGAGGGCGATCAGCCCTTCGGTATGGCAGGCGAGGATGTCCGGCTCGACGAGAGGCTTGCCTCGCTCGTGATCGAGGTGAGCGTGCGTGAGCAGGCGGCAGAGGTTGGCGTAACCGCGCTGGGTCTCGCAGAGGAGGGTCAGGTGATAGCCTTGCCCGTCTGAGCAAGAGGCAGCGTCGCTTCCCTTGTTCCTTGTTCCTTGTTCCTTGTTCCTGGCGTGGGGTGGGAGTGGGGCCAACGTGACCTCGGCGCCGGTGATGGGGCGCAGCCCCCAGGCGCGGGCGGACTGGGCGAACTCCATGGCCCCGTGCAGGCCGTCGTGGTCGGTCAGGGCCAGGGCCTCGTAGCCCAGCTCGCGCGCCCGCAGCACCAGCTCCTCGACGTGGGAGGCGCCTTCGAGGAAGGAGAGGTTGGAGTGGAGGTGGAGTTCGGCGTACGTCATTGCCACTTTTCCTTCATTTCGTTATACTTAAGAGCATTCTGGTATAACAGGAGTAAAGGCAGTGTCTACAGTTACCGTGTCAAAGAAGGGCTGGGTAGTTATTCCCCGAGATATCCGGGAACGCTATGGCATTAAGCCTGGCGATAAAGTCGTCATCGTCGACTACGCCGGCAGAATCGCCATCTTCCCCGCAATGAAAGACCCGGTCCGCGAGATCAGGGGGCTCCTCAAGGGCGGACCCTCTTTGACACAGGCGTTGCTCGAGGAACGGAGGAAAGAGCGGGAGGCCGAAGAGCGAAAGATGCAACGTTCGACGCAGAAAATCCGCTCTTCCTGATCCCATGCCTGATCGCTTCGTTCTAGATTCATTCGCTCTTTTGGCGTTGCTCCAGGACGAACCAGGAGCGCCAAAGGTGCAGGAACTGCTAAACAGGGCAACCATAGGGGACCATGAGTTATTCATCACAGTGGTAAACCTGGGCGAGGTGCTCTACACAACGGAGAACCGGCGTGGCCTGCAAGCTGCCCAGGAGGCGCTGGCCGGTATCGACCAGTCCCCCATTCGGATGGTAGATGTGGACCGCCCCCTGACCTTGGCTGCGGCACGACTTAAGGCAGCTACGGGTGTGGGCTATGCCGACTGCTTCGCTGCCGCCCTGGCCAAGCAAATGACCGCCGCTGTCGTTACCGGCGACCGCGACTTCGGGATGATAGAGGACCTGGACATCGAATGGCTGCCGTCGGTTGAGCCTGCGTAGCTCGCGCGCCCGCAGCACCAGCTCCTCGACGTGGGAGGCGCCTTCGAGGAAGGAGAAGTTGGAGTGGAGGTGGAGCTCGGCGTAATCAGACATGCTAATACGTCTGCTTCGCCCACCGCCCGCTGACCAGGTCCCGGAAGACATCCAGCGTCCGCCCGTCCTCCAGCAGCAGCCGATAGTACGCCCGCGAGACCGGTCGCTGCCGCCACCACTCGTCGTCGATGCACCAGCTTTCGAGGACGGATTCGACGGCGCAGCGCCGCCCCGAGAGGTGCACGGCGACAGGCCCGCCCTCTTCGTCCGCGTCTACGGTTAGCGGCCGCGGGCGGTTCAGGGGTCGAAGTCGGCTGGGACCGCCTGGGTGGAGGTCTGATGTGCGGGCGGATGGCATCTCTTTCAAGCGGAGGGCTCTAGGGGCGACAGATCGAACGAGGGGTGGAAGGGGTTCAAGAAACGCACCCCCTCGAGAATCCTATCGTGGTCTGCGTCTTCCGTAAGCACTTCCGGAATTTGGTTGACTTTCGCAGATGCCCAGATAAGCGCATCCCAGAGGGCCATCTGGTAGAGGTTGCTTGCCCTGCACCCTTCCAAGACCACCTGGGTGGTCATGTCTAGGATCCGGCATGTGCGGGCAAGACGGGTTACTTCCAAGAGGGCATCATCCGGCCCTAAGGGATCGGGCAGCCGCCAGCGTACCGTCCGAAAGAACTCCGTCAGGCACTGGACGCTGAGGACCGCCCGCCCGATCGGCACCAACTGCTCTATGGCCGCTCTCGCCTGCTCCTGCTTCTGCCGATCGCGCGGGTCAAAGGCGTAAACAAGAACGTTAGTGTCGACGAGAATATCGCTCAAACCGTTCCTCGTACAACTCGTCGCGAGTCCAGGTCCGCCCGGTTTGGGGCACACGCATCTTCGCCCGTTCCTTCATAGAGTCAAGGAGCTCCCGCCATGCCCTCTCCCGTTCGCTGGCGGAACGACCCCGTCCTGCCACCTCGTCGATGCCTTGACGGATCAGCGCCGCTTCAGAAAGACCGAGCTCCCTGGCGCGTCTTTTAAGCATCTCCTCCTGCTCAGGCTGGATGTATACCTGCTTGCGGACCATTCGACCCATGTTCAAGCCTCCGGCGTAGTATACATCACATTATACATTACTCGGTTCAGGGGTCGAAGTCGGCCAGCGCTGCGCGCCGCTCCGGGATGCGTGACCACGGCTCCACCTCCAGCACTCTGCCCATCGCCAACCGACCTTGCTGGGCGCTCAGCTGGCGCACCGCTTCCTCCACCTGGCGCCAGAGACTGCCCTTCCCTTCGAACATCGTCGCCTGCTTGCCGGACTCCCCGCTCAGACCCACCAGCTCCAGCTCCAGCTCCTCCACCGGGCGTTCCGGTGGCCGGCGGGAGATGGCGTTCCTGATGGCGAAGCAGGCGTCGCGCGGGTCCGCCAGCGCCTCGCGAAAAGGCACCGCCAGCTCCCAGGCGCCGCCGCCGTCCAGCGCTGCCCGCACCACCACCTTTCGCACCCAGCGCCCGTTGCGCTCGGACCCGGCGTAGGCGGCCTGCACCAGCCGCTCCACGCCCATCAAGATCGCTTCCAGGGTCACGGCCGGGGCCGGCAGCTGCAGCCGCCGCACGATGGTCTCTTCCTTGATCCGCGGTAGCAGTGGCTCGCTATCGATCCCCTGGGCCAGCTCCCAGCAGCGCTTGCCTTCCGGCCCGAACTGGGCCTGGAACGCCCCCAGCGGCAGGCGGGCGATATCGCCCATCGTCTCCAGCCCCAGGAGGCCCAGCCGCCAGCGCATCGCCTCGCTCAGCGGGAGATGGTCGACGGGCTGTGGCGCCAGGAAGTCGGCCTCCTCGTCCGGGGGAACCACCTTCGCCGCGCCGGGGCGCGCTGTGCAGGCCGCCACGCGTGAGGCGAACTTGCCGCTGGCTACGCCGGCGCTGGCCATGAACCCCAGGCGACGGTGCAACCCGGCTATCAGTTCCTCCGCGAACGGCTGCGGCGCCACCGAGAGTCCGTCCAGGGAGAGGTAGGCGGTGTCGGAGTCGCCCTTCTCCACTTCCGGGCTCAGGCTCTCCAAGAAATCTAGCGCTTCCTCGAACAGCCGCTCGTAGTAGGGGGCGTCCGGGGCCAGGACGACAGCTCTCTGGCAGAGGCCAAGCGCCTCGGACATGCGCATGCCGCGCCTCACGCCGGAGGCCTCGGCGCCCAGCGAGCAGTCGAAGACGGTGGCCTCGCCGATCAGGATCAGGCGGGCGGCGATGTCGGATCTACGCCGGCGCTCGGCCTCGACGGCGAAGCGGGGGATGTGCACGCAGGCGATGCCTGTCCTGAGCGGAGCCTGTCCTGAGCGGAGTCGAAGGATCGAAGGGATCATCAGGCGACCTCGGATCGAGTGTACGAACAAACGTTCGGCCTGTCAAGGGGGGTGCTTCACCTGAATTGACGGCCCACAGGCCTCCCCATACAATATCGCCCAACCGCTCGTTTCCGCGAAAGCGAGGCTCCTATGGCGAACACCTTCACAGTCGGCGATCTAGAGGTGCTCGTCGTCTCGGACGGCAGCGCCAAAATACCCGCGACCGCGTACTTCGCGGGCACGACCAAGGAGCAGTGGGCGCCCCACGCGCGCTGGCTGGACCACGACGGCAATGTGGTCATGCCCTTCACCTGCTTCCTTGTCCGCTCCGGCGATCGCCGCATCCTCATCGACACCGGCCTGGGCCCCGTCAAGACTTGGAACTTTATCGGAGGCGATCTGCTGAACGAACTGGCAACCGCCGGTGTCAGGCCGGAAGAGATCGACACCGTCTTCGTCACTCACCTGCACGTCGACCACTGCGGTTCGGTCGCCCTCCCCTCGGACGGTGTGCTGCGGGCCACCTTCCCCAACGCCACCTATCGCTGGACTCCCGAGGAGGACTCCTACTGGCATTCCACAAAGCCGCCGATGACCGACTTCTCCATGGACGCGATGTTCGAGGCCGTGGCGGTCCGGTTCCAGCCGACCGACGACGGCGCGGCGCTGGCGCCCGGTATCAACGTTATCTCGCTGCCGGGGCACACACCTGGCCAGGCCGGCGTCGTCCTCTCATCCGGGACCGAGCGCGCCTTCATCCTGGGTGATGCTATCAGCTGCCCGGCGCAGCTGGAGCAGCCGGAATGGTCCGGCATGGGTGATGTCGACCCCAAGCTGGCCCGCCGCACACAGGAGGCGCTGGCGAAAGAGGTGGAAGGGACGGACGCGCTCGTGGCCGCCACCCACTTCCCCGGGCTCACCTTCGGCCGGGTACTGCGCGGCGAGGGTCGCCGTTACTGGCAGCCGCTATAGCGCGGACCGCGGCCTTCGCTTGGCAGGCGGTCTCGCACTCGGTTATCATGGGGCAGGAGCGGGTGAAGCCCGCTCCGCATCGCGCTTAGCGCCTGTGAAGGTCCCAGAGTGCCGAAGTGGCGGAATTGGCAGACGCGGCAGACTCAAAATCTGCTGAGGGGTAACTCTCGTGCCGGTTCGACTCCGGCCTTCGGCACCAGAGCAAGTCTACGTGGCCCAGTGCCGAGTGGTGTAACGGTAGCACACGGGACTTTGGATCCTTTGGTCCAGGTTCGAATCCTGGCTCGGCAGCCAGCAGAGGGCGATACGCGCTCCCGGGTAGCTCAATGGTAGAGCGGGCGGCTGTTAACCGCTAGGTTGCAGGTTCGAATCCTGCCCCGGGAGCCAGTTTGCTGGCTCAGAGCGTGAAGGGCTCTGGGCCGCCGCCAGTTTTGGGGCCTGGATCGGGTAGAGTTCCAGGACGATCTTGCGGTCGCCCACCTCCGCGCGGCACAGGACGAGCCGGATGAGTTCCTTCCTTTCGAAGGGTGTTAGGGCGGAATAGACTCGCCCGAATTCGACGAATGCACCCCGTACCGTCGCGGCGGTCACTTCTTCGCCTTCGAGTTGCTGCAGCGCTTGGGCGCCCTCGGCAAGACCGGCGTCCAGATCGCGGCGTCGCCGAGCCAAGTCACCGAGCTTGTCCAGGAGGAACGCTCGTCCTTCTACGCCCTCAAGCGAGGACCATTCAGTCAGCAGCTTGTCCGCCTGCGCCTTGACCTCGTTCAGATTCTTCTCAAGGGCCCGCCGGCGAGAAGCCAGGGACGGTCGCTGCTGCGAGAGTCGGCGGTTCGTCTCTGCGACGAGGGCGTCGAGCATTGCTTCCTCTCGGGCGAGCGCTTGAATGCGGCCAAGCACTGCCCCTTCGACCTCATCGGCGGCGACTCGAAGACCGCAGTCCTTGTTGCGACAGGCGTAGTAGTAGTACCTCGATCCCAGGCGCCCAGTTCCCGATCTACCCTCCATCGGTGAACCGCAGCGCCCGCACTTGAGAAGCCCGCTGTTCAACACGTAACTGTGGCGCACAGGATGCGACTCGTTATGGCCACTGCGACCGTTGGCCGCCATCAGACGCTGGACTCGCTCGAACTTCTCCGCGTCCACGATCCCGGGCCAGACGGCATCGACCAGCCGATAGCTACCCGCGTCCTGCACCCTCTTCCTCTTGTTGACTTCCTTCTTTCCGATGTACGCCAAGTTCTTGAGTATGTACTGGACAGTTGTGATGTTGAACTCCTGGCCAGGATGATGCTTCTCGCGACGCGAAGTGTAAGCCTTCGTCCGATACCCCATGCGATTAAGGGTCTCAGCCGCACGCGCGATGGACCCGCATTCGAGGTACGTGTCGAACGCGTAGTTGACGATGACCGCCTCGTCGGCGTTCGGGACCAGGTACCCCTGCGAGCCGGATCAAGATCGTAGCCCAGCAACCGCCCTCCGTTCCAAAGCCCGCGCTCGGCGCGCGCCGACGTCGCCTCTCGGGTGCGTTCGGCGGTCTGCTCCCGCTCGAACTCGGCCAGGGCCATCATGATCGTGATGAAGAGCTTCCCTTGTGGCGTCGTGGTGTCATAGTTCTGCTTGAGACAGACGAACTCAACTCCGTGCTGGCTGATCATCTCAAAGAAGTTGAGGAAGTCCTTTACGGAGCGGCAGATGCGATCAAGCGCGGTGCAGAGGATGGTGTTGATGCGGCCTGACCGAATGTCCGCGAAGAGGAGCTGGAACTCGGCGCTGCGCATCGAGTGCTTGCCGGAGATCCCTTTCAGCTCGCAGACGGTCACCTCCACCCAGTCCTCGCCCGCCACTGCCCGCTTGTACTCGACGTGCTGGCGCAGGCGCTGCAACTGGGTTGTCAGCGACCCCTCCGGGTTCATCGCCTGGCGGTCGGTGCTCACACGCACGACGAGCCCGACTCGCCTCGCCGCGGGCGGCTGGCTGCCGTTTGAGGTCGGTCGAGTCGAGAGTTCGATTACCACAGATCAGGGTTCCTCGGCGTGGCGACACCTCGATCGGGGGAAGATTCTTCCCCGGAAAGAAGCCGGCAAGCGTCTCACCGGCCGACGCTAGGACGCGCGTGATATCGTCGACGCGTGCATCGCCCCAGTCGTCGGGCGCCACTCGGATCTCCAGGGGATTTTGGCCCGACCCTTGTGCCGCGCCTGACTCGCCCAGCCGCGCCATCTCACTGCGGCTCGAGGGCGGAGCCCGGCAGCGGGTCGCGGTCAAGAGCCTTCCCGTCGCCAGATCGTATTCCCAGGGTCCAGTAGGCGATGCTCACGCCATCGCCGGTCTTGGCGTACTGAATACGCGGCTCCATGATGCCGCTATTCTACAGCGGGCGCAGGCCGGACGGCGCTCTCATGTTAGAGCAACGCTCGCGGGATTGCGCCCTCTGTTCACGACCGTAGCACACTAAGGCTGATTAGCGTCGCCTGCCCAAATCACAGCAGTGAGGTCGTATGCCCCCGAGAGCCCCTTTAGCTCGGCCGTCCTCACTTCTCCCCACTCGATCTCCCCTCCACTGTCCACCAGCGCCTTCAGCAGGCTGGACACCAAT
>JBGPMY010000007.1:0-17296 GCA_041487235.1 Dehalococcoidia bacterium | reverse complement strand
TGGGCGCCGAAGTGCGAGAGGTGGACTCCGGCTCGCGAACGCTAAAGGACGCAATCAACGAGGCGATCCGCGACTGGGTGACGAACGTCGAGGCCACCCACTACCTGATCGGATCAGTCGTCGGGCCGCACCCGTACCCGATGATCGTGCGCGACTTCCAATCGGTGATCGGCAAGGAATCGCGCGAGCAGATACTGGCGGCGGAGGGACGGCTGCCGGACCACGCGGTGGCCTGCGTGGGCGGTGGCTCCAACGCCATCGGGCTGTTCCACCCGTTCTACGGAGACGATTCCGTGCGCCTGATCGGCGTGGAGGCGGCCGGCGAGGGGCTGGCCAGCGGTCACCACGCGGCCAGCCTGGCGGCCGGACGGCCGGGCGTCCTGCACGGAGCGATGTCGTATCTGCTGCAGGACGCAGCGGGCCAGGTGCTGGAGACGCACTCCATCTCGGCGGGGCTGGACTATCCGGGCGTGGGGCCTGAGCACTCCTTTTACAAGGACTCCGGCCGGGCGCAGTACGTCGCCGTGACTGACCGGCAGGCGCTAGAGGGGCTGACGCTCTTGTGCGAGACGGAGGGGATCATACCGGCGCTGGAGTCGGCGCACGCCATCTACCACGCGGCGGAGCTGGCGAAGTCGCTGCCTCAGAGCGAGATCGTGCTGATCTGCGTCTCGGGCCGTGGCGATAAGGACATGGAGATCGTGGCGCAGGCGCTGGGCGAGGCTCCGTCGCCGATCTAGCCGTCGTCCGCGCCTGGGGTCCGGTGCGGCCCCAGGAACCAGTACCCGGCCGCCAGCACGACACCTAGCCCAACCGTCACCACAGCGAATAAGGGCACCGTGCTTACCTCGCCGGCATCCCCGGACGTCTGTACCCAGCCGAAGATGACAACGCCGATGCCGCCCAGCACTAGACCCAGGGGTATCGCCTCGACGCGCCGGAATAGATACACGCCCGCCGCCATCGCCGCCACGCCGAGAGCGCTGGCCACGATGAACACGTTGCGGTGGTAGTCCACGCGCTCATCCTGGTACTGCTGCGCGCCGGTCGGGTTGTAGAAGGTCGCGCCGCTGGGCTCTTCGTAGAACGTGCGCGTGCCCAAGATGACAAACAGCACCAGCAGGATCGCCACGGCCAGGCTGTAGGCCATCTTGAATGAGGTGTTCACGGGTCCTTTTCCTCGCGCTAGCCTTCGTTGCCGCCGGCTGCGGCGCGCACACCCAGGAACCGGTACCCAGCGGCCAGGACCGCGGCCAGCCCGATCGCCACCACCGCAAACAGGGGCGCCATTCCTATCTCGTCGAAGTCCTCGGCAGCCTGGACCCAGCCGAAGATGATGACGCCAATGCCGCCGAGGAGCAGGCCTAGGGGCATGGCGTCGACGCGTCGGAACAGGTAGACGGCGGCCGCCACCGCCAGCACGCCAAGGATGCTGGCCAGGATGAAAACGTTCCGGTGGTAGTCGGCCCGGTCGCCCACGTAATTCTGGTAGCTGGTCTGGTACTCCTGCTGAGCGATGTTCGCCTCTTCCTGAGCAGCGACCTCCGCGGGGTACAGTCGCCGCGCCTCCTCCAGGCTAATCGGCGCGCCAGGGGCTTGGGGATCGAAGCATGTACCCGCCTGGACGTCGCAGCTCAGCAGCAACTTGATGGGGAACCGCGTCGGCTCCGGGAAGCGCGGGGTGTCCGGCTCAGCGTAGAACGTGCGCGTCCCGAGGATGACGAACAGGACGAATAGGATCGCCACAGCCAGGCGGTAGGCGAGTCGAAAGACGATCTGTATCGGCGCGCCCCCTTTCCATGCTCTCGCGCCGTGCGCCCAGGAGCCGCCCCATTATAGAGGCCAGACGTTATGGCTGGTCAAACGGAGATCAGCACAGGCACGGGCCGGGACGCGGCCAGCGAGCCTGCACAGAGTTACGGTCAGCGAGGCGACTGGAACGGCTACCTGCCCGCGGGCAGGTAGCCGTTCCAGCGATCTATCAGCTCGCCTAAGCGGTGGCCGCAGCGGGAGCGACGCCGAGCTGCTGCATCATGTGCATCATGTCCATATACTCCCGCTCAGCGGCGATCTTGCCGTCCTTGATGTCAAGCACCGTGCATACCGGCATGGAGATCTTGCGTCCGCTGGCCGGAATGCCCATCAGCTCACCGTCCTGCCTGCCGCCGGCCTGGAACTCGACGATCACAACGTCCCCGGCGACGTGGACCTGGCGGATTTCGACCTTGGCGTCCGGGAACGCGCTGGCCCACATCTGTACCACGGCCAGACCGGCCTGCGGGCCCTGCTGCCTCGTGCCGTCGCTGCCCGTGTACGAGTAGCCCGGCGAGAACAGGTCGCGAATGCGGTCCCAGTCTCTGCGATTGAAACTCTCAAGGTACTCGCGGGCGATATCAGCGTTTGTCATGGTGGCCTCCTTCTGAAACAGGGGACGGGTTGTCAAGCCAACATTATAGCATCGGTTCAAGGGCGTGACACTAGCCAAGACCACCGTCGGCCGGATGTCGCGTCGCTGCTATACTCGCGGTGTATGAAGCGCGTCCTCTTCGTCTGCACTGGCAATCGCGCGCGCAGCCAGATGGCAGAGGGGCTGCTGCGCCACCTGGCCGGAGACCGGTTTGAGGTCCACAGCGCCGGCACGGAGCCGAAGGGGCTGGCCGACGAGACCATCGCGGTGATGGCCGAGATCGGGATCGACGTCTCAGCGCAGAGATCGAACCACGTTGACGAGTACGCCGGGCAGGAGTTCGATTACGTGATCACGGTCTGTGACGTGGCCCGACAGTCGTGCCCGACGTTCCCTGGTAAGGGCGAGCGGATGCACTGGAACGTGGAGGACCCGTCGGACACTGAGGCCCGGGGGGTGCCGCTGGTCAAGGCCTTTCGACTGGCCCGAGATGACCTGAATCGGCGTGTCGAGGAGTTCATTTGCCAAGAGGAAAGACAAAGCGCGGCGAAGGCCCTCATGCGGCTGCCCTGGCGCAGGCGTCCCGTCCTCTTCTGGCGGCTGTTTCGAGATCGCCGGGTGCCTCTGCCGGCGAAGCTGGTGTTGCCCCTTGTGGGGCTATACCTGTTGATGCCCCTTGACCTGATACCGGACTTCATCCCCGTCATCGGCTACCTGGACGACCTGCTGGTGGTGGTGCTGGGGTTCTGGCTGTTCTTGCGCCTCTGTCCCCAGGAGATCTTCTGGGAACACGTATCGGAGCTGCGCTAGGAAGTCGCCGCGGCTTGAATCAGGCGTAGCGTATCCGGGGGTCCAGCCAGGCGTAGAGGAGATCGACCGCCAGGTTGCAGGACACATAGATGATCGCGAAGACGGCCGCCAGCGCCTGCACGACCAGGAGGTCACGCGTTAGGACGGCCTCCAGGACGTACTTACCGATGCCGTTGAGAGCGAAGATCGACTCGATGATTACCGTGCCGCCGATGAGGCCGCCGATCTGCAGGCCGACGACGGTCACTACGGGTATGAGGGCGTTCTTGAGGGCGTGCCGCCAGACCACCATGCGCTCCCTGAGCCCCTTGGCCCATGCCGTCCGAATGTAGTCGTTGCGCATCACCTCCAGCATGGAAGAGCGCGTGAGCCGCATGATGAAGGCGGCGCTGCCCAGGGCCAGGATGAGGGAGGGGAAGAAGAACTCCTGCAGATTGATCCAGGGGTCGTCGAAGAAGGGGACATAGGTCCGACTGAACTGGGGCGGCGTCCAGTCAAACCATAACAGCCCGAAGACGATGAGGAGGGTGCCCAGGTAGAAGGAAGGGATGGACAGCCAAAGCACGCTGGCGAAGCGCGCGATCCAGTCGAGGGCCGTCCCCGGGCGTATCGCCGACAATATGCCGGGCGGGATGCCGAGCACTAGCGCGAAGATCAAGGTCATGATCACGATCTCCGCCGTCACAGGCAGCCTGCGCTGGAGCTCCGTGGTGACGGGGAGATGGGTGTGGAAGGACGTGCCCAGGTCACCCGTGGCGGCATCGCTCAACCAGCTGCCGTACTGCTCGTACCAGGGCCGGTCCAGTCCCAGCTCGTGTCGTACTGCCTCGATCTGGTCAGGGGGGCACTGAAACCCGCAGATGATGACCGCGGCATCGCCCGGAATGATGCGGAACGCCAGGAACGTCATGAAGCTGACACCCAGCATGATGGGCGCGAGGAGCAGAAGGCGGCGGGCGATGTACTCTCGCATAGGCCAACCCCGTTGACCTTCGTCTAAAGGCCACTAGTAGGCTACGCGGATTTGGCCAGGATGTCCAGCCGTCGCGCGGGCTTGATGCTCGGCGCCGCCAGCAGTGCGGGAGTCACTAGCCGGGACCAGAGGTTACGAGGCGCAGCCACTTCCCCCGTACAGTCATCGCAGCGCGCCAGCGCGGCGCCGCCATTGATCGCGCAGACCGAACGGCGACAGAACACGCAGATAAGCAGGTTCGATTCGCCGTCTGTTCCCCGCAAGTCCCCGCAGCACCAGGGGCAGCCGTAGAAGCACGCCCCCGCGCCCACGAAGGCTTGCCCGTCAATCACAACGCCCTTCCCCGCTGCTGCGCTGATCACATCCGAAACCATAGGCGCAACGCTGGCCGCCCGCCAAGGGCCAAATGGCACATGGCTATTAGGGATAGTCTTCCCCTTGAGGACAGCGGCGACGCCGGGCCGCCGGCTAGAGGCCGCCGCGAGGGGGCCCGGAGCCGCCGCCGAGACCGCCACGCAGCCTGGGGTCCGAGATGTCGCGGAAGGCATCGCCCAGCAGGTTGAAGCCCAGGACGACCAGGCTCAGCGCCAGGCCCGGGAAGAAGACGGGCCACCAAACGCCGCGCAGGGCGTCCTCCCTGTTGGGGCCGGTGAGATCGGCGCCCCAGGAGGGAGTGGGGTCCGGCACGCCCACGCCCAGGAAGCTGATAGCGGCCTCCGCCAGGATGGCGATGGGCAAGAAGACGCTGCCCAGGACAACGACGAGGGCGGCCACGTTGGGGAAGATGTGCTTGCGCATGATGCGGGCATCGCTGGCGCCCATGGCCCGGGCGGCCTCGATATAGACGTTCTCTTTGATGGCGAGGACGGCGCCCCTCACCACTCTCGCCGTGCCGACAGAGACGGCGATGCCGATGCCCACGGCGATAACGAAGATGTCCAGGAAGACGGGCACGCCGAGGAAGGTTCCTTCCGGCATGGGAGTGCTATTGGCCAGGAACTTGCGGACGGCGGAGTCTTCGTCGCCGATCACCGTGATGATTGCGAGCAATAGGACGATCGGCGGGAAAGCGAGGACGACGTCCACGCAGCGCTGGATGACGCTGTCTACGAACTTCCCAAAGTAGCCGGATATCACGCCGAAGAAGGTGCCTACGGTGATTCCAAAGGTCACGGCAACCAGGCCAACAAGGAGGGAGATGCGCGCGCCGAAGATGGTGCGGCTGAGGACGTCGCGGCCCAGGCGGTCTGTGCCGAAGGGATGAGCGAAACTGGGCGCCTCCTTGGCGTGCGCGAAGTCGATATCGTTCCAATCGTAGGGGGAGATAACCTCTGCGAAGAGACCGCAGAAGAACAGCAGGCCAACGCAGAGCAGCCCAAACACGCCGAGTGGGTGTTGGCGGGCCAGGAGAAGTATGCGCCGCAGAGGACG
The DNA here is from genome assembly GCA_041487235.1 of Dehalococcoidia bacterium. Classification (GTDB taxonomy): domain Bacteria; phylum Chloroflexota; class Dehalococcoidia; order SM23-28-2; family RBG-16-64-32; genus JBGPMY01. Next base: position 11,675 of record JBGPMY010000007.1, on the reverse strand, counting down.
GCCGCGTTCCGGCCTTTCTTCCTCTAGCTCCAGGGGGACCGCTACTTCACGCGCCATCGTAACTATCCGTAGCGAATACGCGGGTCCAGCCAGGCGTAGCCCAGGTCAACCAGCAGGTTAGCCAGCACGTAAGTGGCGGCGAAGATGAGCACCATACTCTGGACGACGAGAAGGTCTCTGCGCAGGATCGCTTCCAGAACATATACGCCGACACCGTTGAGTTTGAACACGGATTCGATGATGACGGCGCCGCCGATGAGAGCGCCGATCTGCAGGCCAATGATAGTGGTGACCGGGATGAGGGCGTTCTTCAGGGCGTGCCGCCAGACCACTGTGCGCTCGCGAAGCCCCTTGGACCAGGCGGTGCGGATGTAGTCATTGCGCATGACCTCCAGCATGGAAGAGCGGGTGAGGCGCATGATGACCGCCGATATGCCCACGGCCAGCACAATGGCGGGGAAGAAGAACGTCTGCAGGTTCAGCCACGGGTCGTGAAAGAACGAGACGGTGCCGCGGACGCCGAACTGGGGCGGTGTCCATCCGAACCAGATAACGCCAAAGGCGATAATCAGTATTCCCAGGTAGAAGGAAGGCACCGATAACCAGAGCACGCTGGTGAAACGCGCGATCCAATCCACGACCGTGCCGGGGCGGATGGCGGAGAGCACTCCGGGAGGAATCCCCAAGATGAGCGCGAAGAACATCGTCATGATCATCAGCTCTCCGGTGACTGGCAGGCGTCTGCCAAGCTCCGTGGTGACGGGGAGGCCGCCGAAGAAGGATTTGCCGAAGTCACCCTGGAAGATGCCGCCCAGCCAATTCCCATACTGCTCGTAAAACGGCTGGTCCAGCCCCAGCTCGTGGCGGATGTCGTGTAGGGTTTCCGGGGTGCAGTTGAACTGGCAGGTGAGGACCGCCGCGTCGCCGGGAATAATGTTGAAGGTGGCGTAGGTGAGGAAGCTGACGCCCAGCATGATGGGGGCGATGAGAAGGAGGCGACGGATTATATAGTCACGCATATGGTCGCATCAGCCGGCAGTTTGTCCAGAGTCATGTCGTAGGCTACGACTTCTCCGTCCAGATGTCCACGCCGAAGGGAGCTACATTTTGGGGTGGCTCCTCTCCCTGCTCGAAGGGGAGGTGCACGTAGTTCCAGTGGGCGGTGTACGCGTACCCGCCTGTGAGCGTGATCTGGGGCCCGTGCTCGTTGAGGATCATGCGCTGGGCATCGAAGATTATCTTCTTGCGCTTCTCCACGTCAAACTCTTCCGCCTGGGCGTTGATGAGCTTATCGAGCTCCGGGTTGTTGTAGTTCGTCCAGTTGCCGGACCCGGTCACGCCCAATGAGTGATAGAAGCTAAGGGGCCTGTCCGGCTCGTCGTAGGGCAGGTTGGGGAAGAAGACCATCTCAAAGTTACCGGACAACAGAACGGAGCCGATGAAGGCGCCCAGCTCTACCTCATCCAGGGCGAGGTTAATGCCCACGCGCTTGAGCTGGGCCTGAATGAGGACGGCCGTATCGCTGATGATGTTGACGCCCACGAGTTTCGGCAGCTTCATCTTCGCATCGAAGCCCTCCGGGTAACCGGCGTCGGCGAGGAGGCGTCTCGCCTCGTCAAGGTTGGGCTTGTAAAAGGCGCGCAGTTCGTCTTGAGGCAACGCCCACTGAAACTGTGGCCACTGGATGGGGCCGTTATAGTTGCCTTCGCCGTCCTGGAGCCCGCTGATGAACTCGTCGCGGTCCAGGGCCAGGTCGATCGCCTTGCGCACCCTCAGATCGTCGAAGGGCGGCTTCATCTTCATGTGGATGACGGGGTAGAAGAGGCTGGGGTTCTTGGTGACCACGAAGTCGCCCCGGTTGGTCAGTTCTTCGGCGTCCTCCTTTCTGAGGATCGCTCCGTTGACGTCGTGCTGGCCGGACTCGAAAGCCGCCAGCAGGGAAGAGTTCTCCGTGATGATGATAAAGTTGATGGTATCCAGCCAGGGGCGCGGCGAGAGGACGTAGTTCGGATGGCGCTTGAGTACTACTCGCTCGGAGCCGCGGAACTCCTCCAGCATGAAGGGGCCGCTGCCGAATCCCTTCTGGGCCAAGCTTAGGTACTTCTCCATGACCTTCTGCGGCACCATGGACCAGGTGAGAAAGGCCATCTCGCGGATGGCGGGCACGAAGGGGCGGGTGAGGGTGAAAGAGAAGGTGCGGGGATCCGGCGTCAGGATGGCCGCCGCCATGGCGGCCGCGTCTTTGCCGATTCTCCTGGGGAAGCGCTTGTCAGGCGCGGTAATAGAGGTGCCGCGGCGGATGAAGCTGGCCTTACAGTCAGAGGAATTCATCTCTTCGCCGGCGCCGGGTCCACCAGGGTGAATTATAAAGCCAGGCTTCAGGGTGAAGATGAACTCCAGGTGCTCCGGGTCCGGCTGTTCGAAGGTGGCGGCCAGGTTATTGAACACGGGCGTTTCTTTGATCGGGTTCCAGCCGTAGAGGGAGCTGTACAGGAGGAGGTCAATATCCAGTCCGGTGAGGTCAATGTGGGGGTCGATGCCGCTGACGTTGAAGGAGCGCCCGATGGTGACGGTGCCGCCGGCCGTGGGGGAGCCAGCGGGCCCCGGGGTGTGCGGCGTGCGCGAGGGCCCGTTGCCGTTGCCCCCGTTATCGCCGGAGCCACAGCCGACGATGAGGGCGGCGGCGCCGCCGAGGGCCGTGGTGCCGCCAGCGGCAAGCAGATTCCTTCGAGTTATTCGCTTACGGGCAAGTCGCTGCCAGTAGTTCGGTTGCTCCATGCCACCTCCCAAGGGCCTTGCGCGGGGCGAACCCTTGCGTGAACGTCACATCGTCAATGATGGTACGTTCCTTATAGCTACTGCCGATGCTCTTTGTCAACGGCTTTTCGCGCGAAATGGCCAGCTTAGCGACCGCAAAGTACCGTCCCGGAGCATGGGCCTGGTCTGGGCATCCTCGGAGAGAAGGCGCTATGCTAAAGCGGGTCATCGCCTGCTTTAAGGAGTACGTGCATGGGCGCCTTTCGAATAGGGCGAATTGCGGGAATCGATATCCGGGTCCACTGGAGCTGGTTCGCCATCTTCCTTCTCCTCACCTGGTGGCTGTCCGAGGGGTTCTATCAGGAGGTGTACGACTGGAGCGTAGAGCAGGCCTGGCTGGCTTCGGTTATCACAACGCTCCTCTTCTTCAGCTCCATCCTCCTGCACGAGCTGTCCCACTCACTCACCGCCAAGAGATTAGGGTTGCCTGTACAGAGCATAACGCTATTCATATTCGGGGGCGTTTCAGCGCTGGGGGCCGAGCCCAGCAGCGCCAAGCAGGAGTTCCAGGTCGCAATCGTCGGACCGGCCACGAGCCTCGTGCTGGGGGTCGCCTTCGGCGTCTTCGCGGCGGTGGCCTGGCTTGAGGGTTTCGAAGACTCCGTGCCGGCGGCGATAGCGCAGTACCTGGCGTTCATCAACGTCGCCGTAGGCGTCTTCAACATGCTCCCGGGCTACCCGCTGGACGGCGGCCGCGTGTTGCGGGCCAGCCTCTGGGCGCGTAGCGGCGACATGCTCAAAGCAACCAGGTGGGCAGCCCAGTCCGGGACGTTCATCTCCTTTGGCCTGATGGCGGTAGGCGTTCTCTCCATCCTGGCCGGGTCGTTCATCGGCGGGGTATGGTTCATCGTCATCGGCTGGTTCCTGCGCAACGCGTCGGAGTCCTCCTACCAGCAACTGGTCTTCCGCAGGACGCTGGAGGGGACCAAGGTGAGCGAGGTGGTGAACCGCTCCTATCACTCGGCGCCACCGGACATATCGCTCGCTCAGCTGGTCAGCGAATACATGCTGGGTCAGAGCCAGCGCTGCGTCCCCGTCGTCGTCGCGGACGACTTGCTGGGGCTGGTCTCCATGGGCGACCTAAAACGCATTCCCCAGGACCAGTGGGCCACGACGAGTTCCTTCAAGGCGATGACGCCGCGGGAGAAGCTGCACCTCACAGGCCCCCGAGATGACCTGGCCTCGGCGATGGAAGCGATGGCGAACTATGACGTGCACCAGTTGCCGGTGCTGGATGGGCGCACCTTCATTGGCTTCGTGACGCGGGCGGACGTGCTCAGGCTGATTCAGATCCGCAGTGAGCTAAGCGGGGTGAAATCTTAGCGCCATCCCTGGTCAGGAGGACTGCACCAGCGTCCGGAGTTCCGCCGCCAGATCCCTTATGCTCATGCCCTTGAGGAGGCACTTGCAGACGCCGGACTCCAGGCTGACCCTCTCCTCATCCTCCGATAGATATGAGGTGTAGACGACGAGGCGCGAAGCGGGGCTGGCGCGACAGATGCGACGGTACACCTCGGCGCGGTAGCGGCCCGGCATCTTCAGATCGACCAGTATGATCCGCGGCTGCCACCGTGCGGCCAGCTCTGCGCCTTCCAGGGCGCTTCCGGTGCTGGCCACCACGCGCAAGGGCGAAGCGGCGTCCAGTCCTCGCGCCAGCAAGCCGCGCACACCGTCGTGTTCGTCAATGACGAGGACGGTGATTTCGTCCACAGCATGTGCCTCTAAGGCGAGAGTATCCGGTGATATCGGCCGCGCACAGAGTAGAGAGTCCCCTGGAACAGGGGCCGTGTGGACTGTGCTGCCGAAGCTAACATGGACGGTAGAAGTATAATTGGCCTGCATGACGGACGACAGACGCCTGAGCGAGGAGCTGCGCGCGCTGACGGAGGCGGGGATAAGCCTGACCTCAGAGCTTACCCTTGAGGCTGTCCTGCAGAAGCTGGTGGATGTGGCGCGAGAGCTGGTCAACGCGCGCTACGCGGCCATGAGCGTTCTGGGCCCAGACGGGGAGATGCGGCGCTTTTTCTTCAGCGGGATATCGCAGGCGGATAGCGAACGCATCGGGGCGTGGCCCACGGGCCGCGGCCTGCTGGGCGTCTTGCTGCGGGAGAACACAAGCCTGCGCATGGCAGACATCGGCGAAGACCCGCGCTCGCTGGGTTTCCCGCCGAACCACCCTGCCATGCGCTCGTTGTTGGGCGTGCCCGTAGTCGCACTGGGTCGCGTCATCGGCAACCTCTATCTCACAGAGAAACCTGGCGGAGAGCTGTTCAGCGAGAGGGACGAGGAGATCGTGCGGCTTCTGTCCACGCAGGCGGCCGTGGCGGTGCACAACGCCGAGCTGTACGAGGCTGAGAGCCGGCGCGCGGAAGAGTGGAAGGCGTTGTTCGAGCTGGGGCGCCAGGTGGCGGCCTCGCCCGACCTGCAGGCGCTGCTGGACTCCATCGTCTCCCGTGCCAGGAAGCTCCTCAGTACGGACGTCGCAGCGCTCATGCTCCTCACGGGTGACGGCGCGAATCTGTACATGGCCGCGCACGAGGGGCTGCAGACCGCAGGGATGCAGAGACTCCGGTTGCTGGCGGAACACGGACTGCAGGGGCTGGCTCTGGAGACGATGCGACCGGCCATCGTCGAGGATTACCAGACGGACCCACGGCTGAGAGACCGGCCGGCGGCGCTCGTCGCCCAGGAACGGCTGGTGTCTCAGATCTGCGTGCCCCTGATCGGGAAAGCCGGTCCAGTTGGGACGCTTACGGTGGGCAACCGGCACGCGACCAAATTCAGCGCACGGAACGCCGAGCTGCTGGAGGCGTTCGCGAGCTGGGGGGCGGTGGCGATAGAGACGAGCCGGCTTTACGACAAGCTGGAGAGCCTGGCCCGGCTGGAGGAACGCGAGCGGATAGGGATGGACCTGCACGACGGTGTCATCCAGTCCATCTACGCGGTCGGACTTAAGTTGGAGGACTGTTCGGAGCGGCTGCAGGAGCCAGCGGCGGACGTAAAGGCTGCGCTGGAAAAGGCGATTGAGGACTTGAACAAGGTGATCAAAGACATCCGCAGCTATATCTTCGATCTGCGGCCGCAGGTGTCGCAGGTCAGAGACCTGCCGGACGCGCTGAGCCAGCTGACGGGCGACCTGCGGGTGAACTCGCTCATCGCCGCCGACCTCCAGGTGGAAGGCTCGTTAGACGGCCTGCTGGACGAGGCTCAAGCGCTGGGGATCTTCCACATCGCGCAGGAGGCGCTGAACAACGTGAGCAAGCACTCCAAGGCGTCGTCGGTGCGCGTGCGGCTCGCCTGTGAGGAGAAGCACGTGAGCCTGGAGGTGAGCGATAACGGCGCTGGATTCGATTCCACGGGCGCCATAGACGTGGAGAAGCAGGGGCTGCGCAACATGAGGGACCGCGCACGCAGCCTTGGCGCAGAGCTGATCGTCGAGAGCTCGCCTGGCCAGGGGACAACCGTTACCCTGGAGTTGCCTCTGACCAGCGGGAAAGGATGAGCTGATGAAGGCAGGGAATGTCCGGATAATGCTGGTGGACGACCACGAGGTGGTGCGCATGGGGCTGCGCACCCTGCTGGAGAAGCGGCCCGGGTTCCTGGTCGTGGCGGAGGCGGGCAGCGTCGCCGAAGCCGTTTCGACGGCTCACCAGGCGCAGCCCGATGTCGTGGTGATGGACATCCGGCTGCCGGATGGGACCGGTGTGGAGGCCTGCCGCGAGATCCGTGCCGACCGCCCGGAGACCAGGGTGATCATGCTGACCTCCTACGCCGACGACGAGGCCGTCTACGGTTCCATCATGGCGGGCGCCTCCGGCTACCTGCTGAAGCAAACACGGGGTCAAGACCTGGCGCAGGCGATCGAACGGGTGGCGAAAGGGGAGTCCCTGCTGGACCCGGCCATCACGGCCCAGGTGCTGGAACGGATGCGGCAGCTGGCGCGCGGCGAATTGGACGAGCTGGCGGCCCTGTCGCCGCAGGAGCGCAAGATCCTGGGGGCGATAGCGGAGGGGAAGACGAACAAGGAGATCGCGGCGGAGGTCTTCCTCAGCGATAAGACCGTGAAGAACTACGTGTCCAGCATCCTCAGCAAGCTCAACCTGCGGCGGCGCGCAGAAGCGGCCGCGTTCATCGCGGGACGGCGCGCCAGGGCGGTGGACAAGGAACAACCCTAGACACGCACGCCCCCGAAGCGAGGGCTCCGGGGGCGTCCCCTTGGCGTACGCCGCGCCGCTCAGGCGGCGACCTTCTCGGCGGGCGCCAGCGGTCTCGGCACTCCGTTGGCGATGATCTGCACTTCTTCGTCTTGCTTCAGGATATAGCCGCACTGCACGCATGCTATGTAGGCGCCGTAGACGTCTGACTCGTCTCTCAGATCGCCCTGGCAGCGGGGACATCTCTTGAGCCAGTACCGCATCTCTCCTACCTCCGATCCGTGTTTACAGGGCGAGAATAGACTCCTTACAGGCGGCGAGAGAGGTTCGTTCGGCATGAAGTTCGGGGGCCTATCGGCCCCTGCATGCGGGCCGATAGGCCCGCTAATTGAAAGTCATGAAGTTGGGCTCTACGAATGCCCGCAGAACGTCCGGCCGGGAGATGACGCCCACCAGCTTGCCGTCTGCCGTCACCGGCACGCGCAGGATTCTCTTGGTATCGAGGATCTTCATGACTTCGTCCACGGTGGCGTCGACATCCACGGTGACCACCTCCGTTGTCATGATCTCCTCAACGGTAGTGGTCTCCACGCGTTTGCCGGCGCGTATGGCGTGGATGATGTCGCGCTCTGTGACGATGCCCAGGATCGTGCCGTCGCGCTCCGTGACGGGCATGCCGCTGAAGCCCCCCATCAGCATCTGGATGGCGACGTCCCGGACAGTGGTGGTCCTGGCGGCGGCCACAACAGGACGCCCCATGATGTCTCGCGCGTTCATAGCGTTCGCCTCCTGCCAGCTGCCGTCGGTCATTTGGCCAGCTCGTCCACTACCCGCTCCAGCTTCTCCCTGGCGACGCGGGCGATCTCTTCGATACCTGACGCGGGGGAGAGCTGGGACAGCGTCAGCGGGTCCATGATCGAAACGAGAGAGCCGTCGGCCTCTTCTCGCACGGTGACGTTGCAGGGAAGCAGCAGCCCGACGTTGATATCGTGCTGAAGAGCGGTGTAGGCCAGCGCTGGGTTGCAAGCGCCCAGGATCACGTAACGCTGGAGATCGGCGCCGATCTTCTCCTTCAGCGTCTTCTGCACATCGATCTCGGTCAGGACGCCGAAGCCCTCGTGCCGCAGCGCCTCGCGGGTGGCGGTGACGGCCTCATCGAAGGGGAGCTCCACTTGCACCGACAGGTCGCGGTGTAGCATCTGCATGACACTCACTTCCACGAGTACACCTTAGGCAGGCGGCCGGCAAGGGTCACGGGCCTTATGGCTCCGTGGGATGGGGCGATACGGCAGGTATCGTTTGACATCAAGCGGCGAATGTGAAATTAATTACCCGCCAGGGGCGGGCAGGCCTGCCTCGGCGACAGGCGGGCAGGCAAGCATAGGATTGGAGGTCGCCCGTGAGTGAGATTAGATTCGATGGCCGGGTAGCCATCGTGACCGGGGCCGGTGGCGGGCTGGGCAGGGGTCACGCACTACTGCTGGCGTCCAGGGGCGCCAAGGTGGTGGTGAACGACCTCGGCGGCTCCCGCGACGGGACGGGCGCCGGGTCCGAGATGGCGGACAAGGTAGTGCAGGAGATCAAGGGCGCCGGCGGCGAGGCCGTAGCCGACTATCACGGCGTCGACACCGCCGCCGGCGGCGAGGCGATCGTTAAATCGGCGCTGGACGCCTATGGCAAGGTGGACATCCTGATCAACAACGCTGGCATCCTGCGGGACCGCGCCTTCCACAACCTGACGGAGGAGGACTGGGACAAGGTGCTGACCGTCCACCTGAAGGGCGCCTATAACGTCACCCAGCCGGCCTTCCGCGTCATGCGCCAGAACTCTTACGGACGCATCGTCTTCACCACGTCCGCGGCGGGACTGTACGGCAACTTCGGCCAGACCAACTACTCGGCGGCCAAGATGGCGCTGGTGGGGATGATGAACACGCTGAAGCAGGAGGGCGCCAAGTACAACATCAAGGCCAACACCATCGCGCCGCTGGCGGCCTCCCGCCTAACGGCGGACATCATGCCGCCGCCCATCCTGGAGAAGATGAAGCCGGAGCTGGTCTCGCCCATGGTGGTCTACCTGTGCTCCGAGGAGTGCCAGGAGTCCGGCAGCGTGTTCACCGCCGGCGGCGGCTACTTCGGGCGCGCCGCCTTGGTCGAAGGCAAAGGGACGTATATCGACTCCGACGGCCCGGCCACGCTGGAGCAGATACGCGACAACCTGGAGAAGATCCGCGACATGAGCGGCGCCGAGGAGTTCGCCAACGCCAACGCCGAGGGGATGGCGCGCGTGTTCAGCCACCTGCAGAGGGGAGCGCCGGCCCAATGACGCAGCGTCAGGCCTTGAGCCCGCAGGCCGTCGGCCTCCAGCTGGCGGCCACCAGGTTCGATTACAACGACCGCGACCTGATGCTGTACGCGCTCGGCGTCGGCGCGACAGAACTCGATTTCGTATTCGAACGCAACCTAAAGGCGCTTCCCACCTTCGCTGTGATCCCGGCTTTCCCCGCCCTTATGGGGCTGACGGCCGCCGTGGAGGTGAACCCGGTGATGATCCTGCACGGCGAGCAGGCGTTCCGCGTACACAAGGCGATCCCCGTGAAGGGTACGTTGGCCACATCCGGCAAGGTGACCGGCGTCTACGACAAGGGGAAGGGTGCCCTGGTCACGCTGGAGACCGAGACGAAGGAGGAGAGCGGCGATCTGCTGTTCACCAACGTGTTCGGCGTCTTCGTGCGCGGGGCCGGCGGATTTGGCGGCGAGCGCGGCCCGGAGGCCGGCAACGTCCCCCCGGAGCGCCCGCCGGACAAGACGGTGGAGATGGCCACGCTGCCCATCCAGGCGATGATCTACCGCCTATCCGGAGACCGCAACCCGCTGCACATAGATCCGGCTTTCGCCAAGATGGCGGGGTACGACCGGCCCATTCTGCACGGCCTGTGCAGCTTCGGTCACGTGGGCCGCGCGGTGCTGGCGGAGTACGGCGGCAACGACCCGTCGCGCTTCGTAGGGATGGCGGTGCGGTTCACCGGCGTCGTCTACCCGGGCGACACGATCACCACCGAGATGTGGGACGAAGGCAACGGCAAGATCGTCCTCCAGGCCAAGACGCAGGAAGGGCGAGTGGTCATCGGCAACGCGGCGGCGGAGGTGCGCTAGTCAACGGATAGCGAACGGATCAACGGATACGCCGCCTGCCGCCAGGTACTTCCCGGGAGGCGCGCAAGTCTTGCCGAGACATCCGCTCGATCCGCGGAGCCGTCAGCCTATCCGTAGACAGGCTGCGGGCCGTCTGTTGCAGCCCCGCGCCGCTGGGGACTAGCATAGGTACCAGAACGAACCTGTCACCCCTGCAACATGCGCATCGTCGTCGGAGCTGACCACCGCGGTTACTGCCTGAAGGACGCCATCGCCGAGCAGCTGCGCGCCGCCGGGCACGAGGTGCTGGACGTCGGCACCAACGGCGACGAGGCTGTGGACTACCCGGACCTGGCGCTGGCCGTGGCCCAGGCGATTCGCAACGGACAAGCCGAGCGCTGCGTCCTGGTATGCGGCAGCGGCGTGGGCGCGGTCGTGGCCGCCAACAAGATCCAAGGCATTCGAGCCGGCCTCTGCCACGACACCTACTCGGCGCACCAGGGCGTGGAGCACGACGACATGAACATGCTGTGCATCGGCTCCAGGGTCATCGGCGAAGAGCTGGCGCTGGAGGTGGTGAAGGCGTTCGTCGGAGCGACCTTCAGCGGCGAGGAGCGCTACCGTCGCCGCCTGGCCAAGGTGCGGGAGCTGGAACAGGGGAAAGAAACGCTTTAATGGAAGCGAAAGGAGCTGGCGCATGGCCAATCCGTTGCTGGAGCTGAAGAAGCTGGGCCAGAGCGTCTGGTACGACAACCTGAACCGAGAGCTGATCGTCTCCAGCCGGCTGCGGCGGATGGTGGACGGGGACGGGGTCTCCGGCGGCACCTCCAACCCCTCGATCTTCGAGAAGGCCGTGGCCAGCGGCGACGTCTACAACGAGCACATTCGAGAGCTCGCCGGTCAGGGCAAGGATATCGCCGCCATCTACGACGGCCTCACTGTCACCGATGTCCAGCAGTCAGCCGACGTGTTCAGGCGCGTGTACGATGATACCGGCAGCGCCGACGGCTACGCCTCGCTGGAGGTGCCGCCGGATCTGGCGAACGACACGCAGGCCAGCATCGAGGCAGCGCGCCGGCTGTTCGCCGCCCTGGACCGGCCCAACGTCATGATCAAGATCCCGGGCACTCAGGCCGGGCTGCCCGCGATTGAGCAGTGCCTGAGTGAGGGGATAAACGTCAACATCACCCTGCTGTTCGGCGTCGAGAACTACGAGCAGGTGGCCTGGGCCTACATCTCGGCACTGGAGAAGCGCCTGGCGGCCGGCCAGCCGATCGATCGCATCGCCTCAGTAGCCAGCTTCTTCGTCAGCCGCGTGGACACGCTGACGGATGAGAAGCTCGAGGAGAAGATCGCCGCGGCCTCCAGCGACGCGCATCGGGAGGACCTGAGGTCGCCGCTGGGAAAGGCCGCCGTGGCCAACGCCAAGATCGCCTACGCCAAGTACAAGGAGATCTTCTCTGGCCCGCGCTGGCGCGCATTGGCGGAGAAGGGCGCCAGGGTGCAGCGCTGCCTGTGGGCCAGCACCAGCACCAAGAACCCGGCCTACCGGGATGTGATCTACGTGGA
>JBGPMY010000006.1:0-17331 GCA_041487235.1 Dehalococcoidia bacterium | reverse complement strand
CTTCGGAGGAGATCCTCCCCCGAAAGTCTACGTACGCGATCTTGTACTCCCAAGCTGCCATTCTTTTCGCCTCCTTCTGCGGCGAACCGGCGGGAGCCTGGAGACCGCCCGCTCACAATCTATTATCCCGCAGTTGGCGCCTCGCTGCCTGAACGGCACGTTTGGAGGGCCGTTCGCGCCGTGCCTGCCGGCAGGCAGGAACGGCCCCTACGAGTGGCGTCAGCCTCGTCTCCCGTTCAGCATGGGCAGGTGGTATGCTGGCCGTCGTGAATGTCCTGCGGACCCCTGACGAACGATTCGCAGACCTGCCTGACTTCCCCTTCGCGCCCCACTACGTCGAGATCGCCGACGGCGATGGCCGCAGCCTTCGCGTCCACTACATCGACGAGGGCCCACGCAATGCCGAACCGGTGCTGCTGATGCACGGCGAGCCTTCCTGGTGTTACCTCTACCGCAAGATGATCCCGCCGCTGGTGTCGGCCGGGCATCGAGCGATCGCGCCGGACCTTGTGGGCTTCGGACGCTCGGACAAGCCGAGCCTGCGCGAGGATTATACCTACCAGCGGCACGTGGACTGGATGCGCGCCTGCCTGGAGGCGCTGGACCTGCGCAACATCACCCTGGTCTGCCAGGACTGGGGCGGACTCATCGGGCTGCGCCTGGTAGCCGAGCAGCCGGAGCGCTTCGCCCGCGTCGTCGCCGCCAACACCGGCCTGCCCACCGGCGACCACGGCACCACCGAGGGGTTTCTGCGCTGGCGGCGCTTCTCGCAGGAGACGCCCAACTTCCATGTCGGCGGCATCCTCAAGGGTGGCTGCGTGACTGCTCTCCCGCCGGAAGTCGTAGCCGCCTACGACGCCCACTTCCCGGACGACAGCTACAAGGCAGGCGCCCGCCAGTTCCCCATCCTCGTCCCAACGACGCCCGACGACCCGGCGGCGCCGGCGAACCGGAAGGCCTGGGAGTCGCTGCGCCGCTGGGAGAAGCCGTTCCTCACCGCCTTCAGCGACTCCGACCCCGTAACCCGCGGCGGCGAGCGGGTCTTGCAGACGCTGATACCAGGCGCCAAGGGTCAGCCGCACGCCACGATAATCGGCGCGGGCCACTTCCTGCAGGAGGACAAGGGCGAAGAGCTAGCGCAGGTCGTCCTCGAGTTCATGGCAAGCACATGACAGCGGCGCTCGAGCTGGTCCTGCTGGGCACCAGTAGCCCCATTCACACCGCCCATCGTTTCGGCCCATCCCAGGCGATCATCGGCGGGGACACGACCATCCTCGTTGACTGCGGCTGGGGCGCCACGCTGCGCCTGTACCAGGCCGGCATCCGGCTGCCGAGCGTCGCCGCCGTCTTCGTCACGCACCTGCACTCGGACCACACCACGGACTTCGCGGACTTCCTGGTCATGCGCTGGGTGGGCGGCATCCGCGCGCCGCTGCCGGTCTACGGCCCAGAAGACACGCGCAACATGATCGACGGCTTCAGGCAGGCCCTGTCCGCTGACACCCGCTTCCGGCTGGCGCACCACGGCGAGAAGCTATCGCCCATCGGCACGGCGTGCGAGGTGACGGAGATATCGGCCAGCGAGACGCCCGTCCAGATCGCGAAGATCGGCGACATCGTGGTCAAGGCGTTCGCGGTGGACCATCGGCCGGTGATCCCCGCCTACGGCTATCGCTTCGAGCGGCTGGGGCGCGCCATCGTCATCTCCGGCGACACGAACCGCTGCCCCGGCCTCATCAACGGAGCGCGCGACGCGGACATGCTGGTGTGCGACTCCATGAACCGCGAGATGATGACCCGTTTCGAGGACAACCTGCGCCAGGCCGGCAATGAGTTGCAGGCGTCGATGCTGCTGGACGCCCACACCTACCACGCCTCGACGGAGGACGCCGCGAGCGTGGCGCAGGAGGCGGGCGTCAAGCACCTGGTGCTCTCGCACGTCATGCCAGCGATCCCGAACGAAGGCCCTCAGGCGGAGGCGTTCGCCGCTGGCCTGGACAAGATCTACGGCGGCAAGATCACTCTGGCGCGGGACCTGATGCGGTTGGGGGTGGCGGAGTAGATCGCGTCGCCCGAAGCGAAGACATCTGGGAGAACGCTTGCGGGGCCGTTAGAGTTGGGTTATCAGTGACTACAAGGGGGGGGATTCTAGGACTTGGAGCCAGTCAGCATCTTCGTCGCATACTCTCACCAGGACGAGGCCTTACGCGATGAGGTCGAAACCCACCTTGCACTCCTGAAGCGGTCAAACCGCGCAACAGTCTTTTACGATCGTAGGATTCTGCCGGGTCAAGATTGGACAGCGGTCCTCGATGAGCAGTTGTATGACGCAGATATTATCCTTCTCCTCGTGAGTCCAGACTTCTTGGCGTCTGACTACTGCTACGGTGTGGAGCTTCAGACCGCGATTGAGCTGCATGACGCCGGCCAGGCAGTGGCCTTGCCGGTGATTCTACGTCCCTGCGAGTGGCAGGAGGAACGGTCCCTCGCTAGTCTCCAAGCCCTACCCCGCGACGCTAAGCCCGTCACACAGTGGTCCAATCGAGACGAAGCTTTGTTGGACGTTGCTCGCGGAGTTCGACAGGTCGTGGAAAGTCTCGAACCAAAGGGACCAGCCCTGCATTCAATAATGGAATGGTCACCGTCAGCGCTGGTCGGCGCTCGCTACAATCGGCTTCTATCGGGCCCCCTTCCGCGGGCTCCATCCAGCATCATCCTTGTCATGCCGGATCAAGCTATCCTAGGCGAGTCCCTCACCGCCGCCATCGTCTTGACCGGTGCCGACGGCCAGCCGGCAGCGGGCGTGGCAGTTAAGCTCGAGTTGATCGGCGGGAGGTTCGGAGCTGCGATAGGCGTGCCAGAGCCACCCCCAGGCCAGCCCGTGTATGTTATATCCGGCGACTCAGGCGGCATCCTGGTCAAGATCTATCCCGACGAGGTAGAGGTGCACCTTATCGTCGAGGCTGAAGGATTCGGCCAATTCGCGGGGCAGTTCGTAGCTGGCCCGGCACCTCAGGTCTATCCTTGGGCTGCCCAACGCTGAACGATTCGACGGTTCAGAGCTCACCTCCTATTCCCCTCTCCTCCGCGCTAGCTCCTCCAGAATGAATGGGTTGGCCTGGCGCTCGAAGCCGATGCGGGTTTCCTGCATGTGGCCAGGCAGCACTATCGTGTCGTCGGGCAGCGACAGCAGCTTGTCCACGATGCTGGCCATCTCCTGGCGGTAGTCGCCGCCGGGGAGGTCGGTGCGGCCGATCGACCCCTGGAACAGCGTGTCGCCGCTGAACAGCATCCCTTCCGTGTAGAAGGAGAGGCTGCCGGGCGTGTGGCCCGGCGTGTGCATGACCTTGAGCTTCACCCCCGCCACGTCGATCTCGTCGCCGTCCGCCAGGAAGGCGTCCGGATCCGGCGGCGGCTCCACCGTCTGTCCGGTGTACATGGCGGCGCTGCGCACGGCCGAGCGCGCGATCTGGACTTCGCCCTCGTGCATCAGGAACCTGGCGCCGGTGGCGGACTGCACGCCCCGCACGCCCAGGATGTGGTCGACGTGCGCGTGGGAGTTGGCGATCATCTTGATGGCGACGCCCATGTCGCGCGCCAGGGCCAGGATCTCCTCGGGCTGATCGCCGGGGTCGATGGCGATAGCCTCGCCGCTGCGCCGGTTGCCGATGATCCAGCAGTTCTCGGCGAAGACGCCGACGACGATCCCCCGGATGACGATCTCGCTGACCTGCGGCTCACCCACCTCAGCTCCTCTAGCCGGGCGCCCGAACCTTGGCCCGCGGTTCGATGCCCGCCAGGTGGCAGGTGTCGTTCAGGCCCACCAGAACGGACGGAGGCAGGAAGGCGGTCGCAGCGTGGTTCAGCTCGATCGTCGTCAGCGATGCGTTGTCGATGGTGAACGGTATCGGCCGGCTGTACCTGCGACCCAGCGTCTCCATGACGTAGACGACGATAGGCCCAGCGTGGGTTACGATGGCCACGCACTCTTGGTCCTTGTGACTCTCAGCGATCTCACCGACGGCGCCGCAGACGCGCTCCCGGAACGCCTTGCGACCCTCCTCTCCTGGATAGCGCGGGAACTCCGAGTTGTTGCTCACGAGCGCGGCGACGATCTCCGGCTCCTTCTCGCGCACCTCCTGCCAGGTCAGCCCCGACAGCTTCTGGCCGAAGTCGTACTCCTGCAGCCGCTCGTCCACCGTAACCGGGACGTCCAGCTGCCTGGCGATCTCTTCCGCCGTTTGCATCGCCCTGGTGAGAGGGCTGGCATAGACGGCGAAAAGCGGGAGGTTCTTCAGGCGCGCGCCCAGCGCCACCGTCTGCTCAAGACCACGCTCCGTTAGCGGGTACTCCTTGCGCCCCTGCAGCCTGCCCTCGTGATTGCCCTGGGATTCCGCGTGCCGTATCAGGAGAAGCTTCACGGCAGGCTATACTCTCACGCTGCGGCCGCAGCTCACGCAGGTCCAGCGCTCGTATTCCTTGCCCGGCCAGCCGCCGGACTCGCTCTGGAAGATCCAGACGTCCGGCGCGGCGAAGACTGTCTCCAAAAGCCGGCGCAGGCGCCCCTTGGGACGAAGATCGATCTCCCAGTCGCGGCCGCCGCAGCGCTTGCAGGGCGGGCCGTTCTCTTTGCGGCGAGCGCCCTGCGACGCGGTCAGCCCCTGCGCACTCACCTAGCGCAGAAGCTCTAGGAACTGGTGGAGCATGCGCGCCGTCGCGCCCCAGATGCGGTGGCCGTCGTAAGCGAAGGCGGGCACCAGAACGTCGCGTCCCTGGTGCTGCCGTACCTCCAACTCCATGTTCTTTTCGTCCATCAGGAAGGAGAGCGGCACCTGAATCACACGCGCCACCTCCTGCTCGTTGATGACGAACGGATACTCGAGCTGCGTCCACAGCATGCCTACGTAGGGAGTGACCCTGAAGTTGCTGATGGTGACCATGTCATCCAGCTGGCCCATGATCCGCACGTGCTCCGGCAGCACCCCGATCTCCTCGAACGTCTCCCTCAGGGCGGTCGTCTCCAGGCAGTCGTCCGTCTCGGCGCAGGCGCCGCCTGGGAAGGAGATTTGGCCCTTGTGATGCTCCACGTGATTGGTGCGCTCGGTGAAGATGACGTGGGGCTCGCCCTCCCGGGGCTCGCCCTCCCGGTCCTCAACCAGGATGAGGACCGCGGCTGGCGCCGCCAACGGAGTGTCCAGCCGCCGCGGGGTGTAGTCCACCAACGCTTGTCGGATCCGCTCCAGTATGTCGTCGCTGATCATCGTCTCAGACAATCTTACTGCAAGCCGCCGACCCCGTCATCTGGAGTCGCCGGCCCGCAGGCGAGTCATCCGCTCCCGGAAGCTCATAACATCCCAGAACGACCATCCTCTGGCGGCCACCTCTCTCAGGTGAGCGTAGATCGCCTGTCGCACCGGCATCAGCGGCAGGAACGCCGCCTTTAGAGACGCGTTCTCCAGATCCACGAGAGTTCTTTCCAGCAGTCCCCTCCATCGTTCGTTCTCCGCAGTCAGATCATAGATCGCCAGAGACTGGCCGGTCGGCTTTGCCAGCGCGCCATCGATCTCTTTGACGAGCGCGACGAGGCGATCGTTGCTTTCTGGAAGCGAGCCTATCGCCTCACGCGTCTGCGAAAGGAGGTCACGCAGCGCCCGGTTGTCGCGATGCAGGTTCTCCGCCGCAGTGTCCCAGTCGTTCGCCAGGGATTCCAGCATCATCTGGGCCGTGCGCGCCGCGTCCTGAGCGAATGCCGATTGCAGCTCCGGCGCGATCACTTCCATCAGCGCCGCCTGTACCCCGCGCAGCGATTCGATGCCTGTGGGCCGCACCGCTAGACCCCCATCAAGTCCATGATCTCCAGCTCCAGCCGGCCGATGTTCCGCCCCAGGAAGGCCATCATCAGGCTGCGCGTGCGAGCGTCGCAGAAGCCGCGGGCGCCGGTAAGGAAGATCGCCGCCAACTTAACGTTACCCAGTATCTCCCAGAAGCGGACCGCCTCTTCGTCTATGACGAGCCGTGTGGCCTCCGCATACTGCCTGTAGAACTCCTCGCGCTCCATGAGGCCGCCCACAAGTTCGTCCCCTAGCCAGCGCCAGGGGCGGATGCTGGCCCAGGCCACATCCTCCATCGGATCGCCCAGGTGAACCATCTCCCAGTCCAGAATGCCCTTGATCTCCCCGTTCGGACTGCAGAGGAAGTTCCCCGTTCGGTAGTCGGCATGGACGAGAACTATGCGCTGAGCAGGCGGGGGAAGGTGGTTCCGCAGCCAGCAGACAGCCGCCCTCAGCACCGGCTGAGGCTCCAGCGCGTCGCGATCCACCACGGCCTCCCACTTGGCGATCTCCATCTCTGCACACTGGCCTGCGCTGGCAGGCACCCCCAGGAACTGCAGGCCACAGGCGACCCAGTCCACGGCGTGGATGCGCGCCAGAATCTCCACGAAACCGGCGGCGATCTCCGATCGCGCCTGGTAGAATCGCGAGTCCATGAGCACGGTCTGCGGGCTGGTTTCACACCCTTCGATGCGCTCCATCACGAAGAAGGGCCGCTCCAGCCACTTACCATCTGACTCCAGCCAGTACATCCTTGGTACGGGCACGCCCTGGCTCCAGACGGCGTCCATTACACGGAACTCCACGTCGCGCTCCGTCTCCAGGACGCTGGCGTCGGGATCCCGGCGCAGGATTAGGCCGCGCGAGACATCTTTCCCGTCTTCACGCCAGCGCGCGTCGAAGGACCAGGTCTCCCTGGAGGCGCCGCCGGGGATCCGCCAGAGGTTGGACAAGCGCAGGTCCGCGGCTGCGGGCAGTTTGGCGTTCAGGTAGGATTCGAGGCGTTCCTGCAGCATAGGCGCTCTGTCAAGCGGTATCCAAGCTTGTGGTGGGCCCGGGAGGATTCGAACCTCCAACCAACCGGTTATGAGCCGGTCGCTCTGCCCTTGAGCTACGGGCCCGCCAGACGCTTCGCGCGGCGGCCTGCAAGACGGATTGTATACCGCAGCGGAGGGGCCATCAACCAAGTGTTGACCCGCCCAGCCCGTCACTACGTCGCTATTATGTAACGGCCTGCGAAAAGGCGGCGTCTGAAAGAGTGAACTGACCAGTAGCAGCGCCGAAACGCGCGAAATTCGACGAAGGGCGGCCCGTTGACCAAGCCGAGCGACTTCACCCCAGATCACGCGCTGGAGGTAAGCAGCGCGCAACGCACGCGTTCCCTGGACCGGGATGTGTGGGTCCTACGCGGCGTGGGCGCACTTCTGCTCGTCATCGGCTGGCTGGCTGTCATCGCTCACAGCTTCGGCTCCATGTACTTCATTCTGGACACGATCGTGTTCGCCACCTTGGGCGGCTACGCCTTCATAACGGCGGCCTTCACCCGCAGGAACGCCGTCAACCTGGAGAAGAGGCTTCGCCTGGATCTCCTGGTCCACAACATGGAGCTGGAGAATCTGGCGATGCGGGACGATCTGACCCAACTCTTCAACCGCCGCTACCTCTTCGAACGCCTGGAGCGGGAGTTGCAGACGGCCAGGGGGTTTGACAGACCGATGTCAGTCATCCTCCTGGACCTCAATGGGCTGAAGGCCGTCAACGACACCTACGGACACCGCGTCGGTGATACTATCTTAGCGAACTTCGGACGTTTCCTTCTCAACCAGACGCGCGCCAGCGATGTGCCTGCTCGCATCGGCGGAGACGAGTTCGCGATCATCTTGCCTGACACGTCCCAGGGCGCTGCGGACGTCATGGTCACGCGCGTGGCCAAGGCGATGGAGAACACCAACCTGATGGAGGAGGGTGAACTGAACCTGTGCATGTCTGCCTCCCTCGGCGTTTCCGGATATCCCTGGGGCGGCGACAACGTGGACGCCATAATGCAGCAAGCCGATGTCTGCATGTACACGGACAAACGGGCGAGAAGGCAGAACGGCCAGGTGGAGCAGCAGCGAGGACAGTTCTCGAACGGCAGCGTACCGGCCATTTTCCGCAAGTCCGCCGAAGCCGAAGGGGCCACAGACGAGCCGCCCCCTCGGGAATGAGTGACCGCGGGTCCCCATAGCCCCGCTCACCATAGCCCACCGCGCGGCGGCGCCCGCGAAGACCCCAGTCCCGTCGCCCGAAACGTCAGAGAAGCCGCGGGACGAGGAGACGTTGCTGCCTTACTACGGCAAGCGCAAGGTCTGAGCTACGCCAGCCCGTGCTTGCGTACGAGCGACTCCACGTGGGCGATGTCCGAGTAGACCCGCTGTCGCATCGCGTCGCGCTGGTCGTCGGGCACGGGTGCTGAGGGCGCGCTCACCATGACGCCGAAGAGGACGCCGACGATCTGCCAGATAGCGATGGTCACCAGCTCCGAGCCGTAAAGCCACTGCTCACGGTCGATGCGCCGGCCGAGGTGACGCTCGAGCTCATTCAAGTAGTGGCCGACGAGCTCATCGGCGTTTGGGGGCTGCTGGTAGGAGAGAAAACGCACAACGTCAGCGGCGGAGAACCCCTCTCCGACGATCTCCCAGTCGATCACGACTGTTTGTGGCCCCTCCGGCCCCTCGCGCATGCCCAGGTTGCGGTTGTCGAAGTCGTAGTGGCAGAGGGTGCGCGGCAGCGGGTCCGTCTTCTCCAGCAGGCGCTCCGGCTCACGATAGAGCAGCTCTACCGTTCGTCGAGTGCCGACGTCCAGCGAGTTGAGCAGGTTGACGACTCCCTCGGCGAACCAGGGCCATTTGCCGATGATGTAGCGCGTGGACTCGGCCGGCGCCGCCATCCCGTCCAGGATATCGACGACCCAGCGGTAGAAGTAGTCCACGGGCTGCCGCAGGCTCATGAGCCAGGGCTGGTTCAGGACCTCGTCGCGCTGCCAGAAGGCGGCGTGGAAGGCGGCGAGATGCGACAGGATCGTCCGGAGGGTCTCGTCCGGCAGGGCGGCGTGCATGCCCAGCGCGGCCATGTCCGCCCGCACGTCCTCAAGGAACGCCCAGTACTGATGCCGCTGCGGGCGGTAGATGACGTGGACGTAGGGGATGTGGAACGTCTTCGGGACGAGCTGGTAGAGCCCAGTGGCGAACGCCTTCAGCTCACGGTGCTCCGTATCGCCGGTGAGCATCATCACGGCGTCCATTTCCGGCATGACGCGCAGGATCATGCTGGAGCGGCCCTGTCCTCGGCTCCCCTGATAGCCGAAATCGATCAGGAAGAACTGTTTTTCGCCCAAGCGCGGGAACTGGAAAGGGTCCGCCGTCAGCGCGAAGTCTGCGACTCTCACTTCCGGGTCGCCGAGCATTTTCCCGGCGACGAAAGAGAGGTATTCGCAGCTCAACTCGCCAACGCTTCGCGGCTCCTTGGGCATCTGGCTCACCTCCAGAATCTCTCCGCGATGACGACACTAGGGCGCGGCCTGGCGGCCTCAGCCAGCGCTCTCGCCCGCCGCTCTACTCCTCCGCTGCGAAGTACAGCCAGACGCCCAGGGTCACGTTGGCGCCGTAGTCACCCACGGCGCTGACCAGGCGCCAGCCGTTGGCAGTCCCATTGCTGCATTCATCTTGGACCTTGCCGGCGAATTCCTCTTGCTTCATGTTGGCAGGACTGCGGGGCACGTACACCACATGATATTCCGGGCTTGCCATCCGCTCTTACCTCCTGTTACTGGTTAGCAGAACGCGCTGGAGATTCGTCACAAGTGGGCGCTGATTGGACGCCGCACTCGCGCTCCCTTGCTAACGGGCTGATTGTACCCTGAACCTGCGTACCGGTCTAATCGCCGGCATAACCCATATCCTCTCGCTCGCGCCCCAGCCTACGTTCGCTGGCTACTGGATGTCTTCTCCCCCACCAGGAAATCCAGCACCACCTCCATGAACAGATCCAGCTGGTCGTGGTGGACCCAGTGTCCCGCGCCCTGGATCGTCTCCGTACGGTGGTCGCGAATGTCGCGGGCCCGACCGTCCTTGTCCGGGTCCGCAGTCCAGCTTTCGGCCCCCTTGATCAGCAGGACCGGCGACCTTATCTGGGCCCAGATGTCTCCGGCGTCCTCCAGATTGAACTCGTACGGCGAGCGGATACGCACGTAGTTATCGAACTTCCAGGAGAGCGTTCCGTCCTCGTTGCGACGGGCGCCGTGCTCAGTCAGGTGGCGCGCCATCTCCGCCGTTAGATGCGGATTCTCCTCCATCATCCGCTTCGTGGCGTCCTCTATGGTGGCGTACCGGCGCGGCTGCCGTCGCTCCATCTCGTGCATGTGATCAACCCACTGCCGCATGCGTCTGTGCGCCGGCTGATGCTGGAACAGGGGTGGTCCCCAACCCTCGACGGCCACCACGCGGGAGACGCGCTCAGGGAACGTGCCCGCATACTGAAGGGCAACGGCCCCGCCCAGCGAGTGCCCGATGAGCGTCAGGGGCGTCTCCAGGTTGTTGGCCAGGGTGGCCACGTCCAGCACGAACTCCGGCAGGCTGTACATCCCGCCGATGGCCCAGCCGCTATCGCCGTGGCCACGCAGGTCCGGCGCGTAGATCGTATAACGCTCGGCCAGCCGGGGCGCGACGAAATCCCAGTTGCGACAGTGGTCCCGCCCGCCGTGGATCAGCAGGAGCGGCGGCCTGCCTCCGTCTCCCCACACCGCGTAATGCAGCCGGATGCGTTGCGACTCATAGTACTCCGATCGAGGCTCCGAAATAGACGCCGCGCTCATCGACGCTCCTTACCCATCGCTTCGTAGAGCGGCCCGTATATACCCACTTCGCTGCCGGGGATACTCATATAGTCGCCAGAGTCCGGCAGGTCATAGAGGCGCACGAGCATATCGGGCATGGCGCTGGCTATAATAGCGGAACGAGTGGACAGTGAACAGTGATTAGTGAACAGTGACCACGATCCGGGTGCGGGTGACGCCCGGCGCCCGTGAAGACGCCGTCGTCGGGTGGGTCGGAGATCCCCTTCGGCTGCGCTCAGGACAGGCTTCGCCAGGTTTAGGGCAGGGTGCGCTGCGCGTCCGGGTTCGCGCCGCGCCCGAGCGCGGGAAGGCCAACCAGGCGGTCTGCCAGCTGCTGGCCGAGCTCCTGGGCCTGGCGCGGTCGGCGGTGACGGTTGAGCGAGGGCATGCGTCGCGGGATAAGGTGCTGCTTATCGAGGGGTTGAGCGAAGAGGATCTGCGGCGGCGCCTGCCGAAGACATGATACAACTGGAGCGCGAGGCGTCGGTGCTCCGCTCGTCCTACGAGAGCCTCAGGACGAGCGGGAAGGCATGTTGTATCGCGTACGAAGCCTCAGGGCGGGCAGGAAGAATCGTCTGTGACTTCGACGTCACGATTCGCCGCCGACCTCCCGGCCCGCTCATGGTGAGGTACTCGTACCATGAGCGGTGCGACGACGTTGCGACTGGCCGGGCCGCGGGGCGCGGTGCGCCGCTCGTCCTACGAGAGCCTCAGGACGAGCGGGAAGGGGCGTGGTCCTACGAGAGCCTCAGGGCCAGCGGGAAGGGGCGTCCCTGATCAGGCGTAGGGTGTCGCTGGGCTACTCGAACTCCCAGGGCGTGCCCTGGCTGAACGCCTGAAGTACCCGGCGGGCCACGACCATGCGGTGCACCTCGTCCGGCCCGTCGTAGATGCGGGCCGCCCGCGCCTGCCGGTACATCGATTCCAGCGGCGTGTCGCCGGATACGCCCAGCGCCCCGTGCACCTGTATAGCGCGATCGATGACGTCGTGCAGGACCTTGGCCCCGAAGAACTTGATGAGCGATATCTCCACCCGCGCTTCGTCGCCCTGGTCTATCTTTTGTGCGGCGTGCAGGGTGAGCAGCCGGGCGGCCTGTATCTCCGCTACGGAGTCCGCGATCCAGTTCTGCACCGTCTGCTTCTGGGCCAGCGTGCTGCCGAAAGCCACTCGTGTCAGCGCCCGCTGGCACATCAGCTCGAAGGCGCGCTGCGACTGCCCCAGCCAGCGCATGCAATGGTGGATGCGACCGGGCCCCAGACGCTTTTGGGCGATCATGAAGCCGTCGCCGGGGTTGCCCAGAGTGTGCGTCACGGGCACGCGGCAGTCCCGGTAGTAGATCTCGCAGTGGTTGCCGGCGGTCTCGCCCATCACGGGCACCGAGCGCGCGATGTCGAAGCCGGGCGTGTCCGTGGGGACGATGATCTGGCTCATGCGCCGGTGCGGCGGCCCCTCCGGGTCGGTCACGCACATCACGATGGCGAAGGTCGCGCCGGTGGCGCCGCTGGTGAACCACTTGTGACCGTTGATTACCCATTCGTCGCCGTCCCGCGCCGCACGCGTCTGGAGGCCCGTTGGGTCGGCGCCGGAGACCTCAGGTTCCGTCATCGAGAAGCAGGAGCGGATATCGCCGGACACCAGCGGCTTCAGCCAGCGCTGCTTCTGCTCGTCCGTGCCGAACTGCCAGAGGATCTCCGCGTTGCCGGAGTCAGGGGCCTGCGCCCCGAAGGCACGCGGCGCGAAGGGGCTGCGGCCCAGGATCTCGTTCATGTAAACGTACTTCATGAAGCCGATGCCCATGCCGCCCGCTTCGGCCGGCAGGTGGGGCGCCCACATCCCCATCGCCTTCGTCTTCGCTTGGAGCTCCCGCATTAGCGATTCGCGGTCGCCGTCTGCTTCCATGAGCGACGCTTCGTTGGGATAGATATGCTCGTTCAGGAAGTCGGTCACCTTACGGCGCATCTCCCGGACCTCTGGTGTCAGCGTGAATTCAGTCATGATTCCTCCTTCTGCACTTCAGCGCGGCGCCAGCTCTCTGACGGCCGCCAGACTCTGGGCGGCCTGCTGTTTCGGGTCTTGCGATGTTGGGATGATGTTGATGACGGGCGTGGTGACGCCGTTGCGACAGTAGGACTCGATCTTGTCCAGGCACTGCTGGCGGTCTCCGTAGACCAGCACATCGTCTATGACCTGCTCCGGTACCAGGGGCAGCGCGCCACGCCGGTCGCCGGCCGTCCACGCCTCCATCATCGGGCGCAGCGCCGGGCCGCGTCCTAGCCACTCGTGGAAGGCGTAGTAGAAGGGTGTTGTCAGATAGGCGGAGACGATGAAGCGCCCCATCATCCGCGCCACATTGGGGTCTGGCGTCGGAATCACGAAGATGCGGCAGACCACGTCCAGCGCGCCCGGATCCTTGCCGGCCGCCCTCGCCGCCTCCTTCGCCACAGCCACAACTTTCGGCACGTCACCAGGCGAGAGCCAGTTGATGATGACGCCGTCCGCCAGGCTGCCGGCCAGCGCCAGCATGCGCTCACGGAGCGCCGCCACGTAGATCGGGGGCGCTTGCGTCGGAGGGCGGGCCAGACGCGCGCCCTGCACTTCGAACGAATCGGTCTTTACAGAGACCTTTTCGCCGGCGAGGAGCTGCCGCAGGAACGTCACGGTGTCGCGCATGCGCCCGAGCGGCCTATGCAGGGCGACTCCGTTCCATCTCTCGACGATGGCGGGGGAACTGGCGCCCAAGCCCAGACAGAACCTGCCCGGCGCCGCTTCCGTCATGGCGGCGGCCGTCATGGCCAGGAGGGTTGGCGTGCGCGTGAAGATGTTGGCGATGGCCGTGCCCAGGCGCATGTTCTGCGTCCACGCTGCCGCCGCTGCCAGGGGCACAAAGGCATCGTCGCCGTTCACCTCGGCCGTCCAGGCGTCCGTGTAGCCGATCGCCTCTGCCTCCCGCAGAACGTCGCGGTGGTCGGAGAGCGGGACGCCCTCTAAGGGGAAAGTTATGCCCCAGCGAGGAGTCATCAGTGGTTAAAGTTAGGCTGCCGCTTCTCGACGAACGCCCGCACGGCCTCGGCGTGGTCCGGCAGACGGCGCACCTCGCGGATGGCGAACCCCTCCTGGCTGACGACGCGGCGCAGGTCGCTCTCCACGGCGTTATCGTGGATCAGCCGCTTGGCCGCCCAGACCGCCGACGGAGGGTTGGCCGCGATCTCGTCTGCCAGCGCCATCGTCTCGTCCATCAAGCTATCGTGAGGCACCACGCGGTCGACCAGGCCCCGCGCCAGCGCCTCAGGCGCGTCGATGATGCGGCCGGTCAGCGCCAGAAAGAGGGCGTTGCCGATCCCGGTGACCAGCGGCAGATAGCGAGTGCTACCACACTCCGGCGTCAGGCCCACCTTGACGAAGCGGGCCGAGAACTGCGCTCTGTCCGAGGCGATGCGGATATCGCAGGCCAGGGGCATGGTCAGGCCGATGCCGATGGCCGGGCCGTTGATGGCGGCGATGACCGGCTTGCTCCGCTTGAGCGCGATCGGCACCTCCGGGCTGCCTTCCCGCGAGACCAGGGGCGAAACCGGCGGCCGCTCCCCTCGCGTGGCGATCTCTTCGGACCAGGCGCTGAAGTCACCGCCCGCGCAGAAGGCCCGTCCCGCGCCTGTGACCACGATGACGTGGACCTGCGGATCGGCGGAGGCGGCGTCCAGCGCCTGAATGAACTCCCCCTCCATCCTGGCATTCCAGGCGTTCAGTTTCTCCGGGCGGTTCAGCGTGATGAGAGCGATGGCATCTCGTCGCTCGTACAGGATGTGTTCGTAGCCGCCTGCGCTATCGGACATAGGCTCCTCCCCCGTGGCGCTGCGATGACGCCGCGCGCCAGCCAAATTTAACACAGAGGGCGGCCTTTCGTCGCCCGCCCGTCCAGGGCCGGCGAGCCTCTAGCCGCTCCCGTCGTGCCTGGCGCTAGAGGACATGGCGCGCTTCACCTTCCCGTCCAGCGGCCGGCCCACGATCTTCTCCACGAAGCGGGCGACTTCGAGAAGCGCGGGGAGGTCCACGCCCGTCTCGATTCCCATGGCGTGCAACATCGCCACCAGGTCCTCTGTGGCCACGTTGCCGGAGGCGCCGGGGGCGTAGGGACAGCCGCCGAGACCGCCCACGGAGCCGTCGAACTGGGTGGCGCCCGCCTCCATGGCCGCGACGACGTTGGCCAGCGCCCGGCCGTAGGTGTCATGAAAGTGCAGCCGCGGCCGCGGGCCCGCCGCCTCGTCCTGAAGTCTGATCACGAGATCGTACACCTGGCGCGGGTTGGCGATCCCGATCGTATCGCCGAGCGCAATGGCGTAGGCGCCGGCGGCTTTGAGCTGCTGCGCGATTTCGATCACGCGGTCGGGATCGACCTCTCCCTCATAGGGGCAGCCGAAGGCGGTGGAGATGTAGCCGCTCCAGGGCAGGCCGGCTTCGTCGGCCAGAGCCGCCACGTTGGGTATCGCCTCCAGTGTTTCCGCGATGCTCCGGTTCACGTTGCTGCGGTTGTGCGACTCGCTGGCGGAGACCACCACGGCGATCTCGTCTACACCCGCCGCGATGGCGTTGCGGGCGCCGGTCTCGTTCGGCACCAGCCCGATATAGGACACCCCCGCCGGCCGGCGGATACCGGCCATCACGTCGGCCGCGTTCGCCATCTGGGGAATCGCCTTGGGGTGGACGAAGGAAACGGCTTCGATGCGCGTAAGCCCGGTAGCCGCCAGTCTGTCGATCAGCTCGATCTTTTGCTCCAGCGGGAGGTTGCGGTCTTCGTTCTGGAGACCGTCGCGCGGCCCCACTTCGGTTATCGTCACGCGCTGCGGCCACTTCATGGCGCGGCCTCCTGCTCCAGCTCGATGAGCAGCGCCCCTTCCGCTACACGGCCGCCCTCAGCGCAGTGCAACTTCTTGACAATGCCGTCGTGAGGCGCCTCGATAGCGTGCTCCATCTTCATCGCCTCCAGTACCACGAGCGTCTGGTGCGTCCTCACCCGCTCGCCTTCCCGCACCAGCACGCGCAGGACCAGGCCGGGCATCGGCGCCGTGAGCCCCTGCTCCCGGTGCCCTTCCGGCGGGACGTGACGCTCTTCACGATGGGCGAATCGAAAGCGATAGGTCTGACCTTGAGTGTTGACGTCGATCCCGTTGCTCAAGCGAACGATCTGGCTCGGCCGGCTCTGGCCATCACATTCGACGATGATGGTATCCTTGCCGGCAGCAACGAAGCGAGCGCGATGCTCAGTGCCCAGAGTCTGCACCAGCCAGTCGTGGGCGCTGCCCGGCTCGCGACGGCCCTCCAGGGGATAAACCGTGCCCTCATGCTGCAACTCGACGAGGGTTGTGCCGCCCGGCCGCCAGGGCCCCGCCGCGTGCCAGGGGTCTCGCCGCGCGCCCAGCCCCAGCATGATCGCCCCAAAGGCAGCCAGCAGCGCGTCCTCGGCGACGCCGGCCGCCAGCGCCTCCGGGTTGAGATCCTGCTGGAGGAAGTCCGTGGCTGCCTGGCCGGCCTGAAACGCGGGATGCGCGAGGACTGTCCGCAGCAACGAAAGGTTCGTCTTCACACCCTCCACCCGATAGGCCGCGAGCGCCTCCTGCATTCGCTGCAACGCCTGGGCACGATCCTGGCCCCAGGTCAGAAGCTTCGCCAGCAGCGGATCATAGTAGGTGCTGATCTCGTCGCCGGGATAAGTGCCCACGTCGTTGCGGACGCCTTCACCCGAAGGTGGTTCAAACACCGTAATCCGCCCTGCGCTGGGCAGGTATCCACTGGCCGGGTCTTCCGCATAGACGCGGCACTCGATGGCATGACCTCTGAACGTTATGTCCCCTTGCCCTAAGGGCAGCGCCTCACCGGCGGCGATGCTCAGCTGCAGAGCGACGAGGTCCAACCCGGTCACTAGCTCCGTGATGCCGTGCTCCACCTGGAGACGGGTGTTCATCTCCAGGAAGTAAAAGTTGCCTTCTGCGTCCAGCAAGAACTCAACTGTTCCGGCGTTCGTATAACCGACGGCCCGCGAGACTTCCACCGCTGCCTGCCCCATGCGCTGGCGAAGCTCGCTATCGACCGCCGGCGAGGGCGTCTCCTCGACCACCTTCTGGTGCCTGCGCTGGATCGAGCAGTCGCGTTCCCCCAGCTGCACGATATTGCCGCGGCTATCGGCCACGATCTGTACCTCAATATGCCGCGAGCCAAGGATCGCCCGCTCCAGGATCAGTCGTCCGTCTCCGAAGGCGCGCTCCGCCTCGCGGCGGGCGCTCTGGGCCGCCTCCTCGAAGCGGCCTGGCGACTCCACCAGCCGCATGCCGCGGCCGCCGCCGCCGGCGGCGGCCTTGATCATGACCGGGAACCCTATCGCCCCCGCCTCCGCCAGCAGCTTGGCCGCGTCCTGATGGTCGCCCTCGTATCCTGGCACGATGGGCACTCCGTGGGAGGCAACCAGCCTGCGTGCCGCCGCCTTGTCGCCCATGGCGCTCATGGCCGCGGCCGACGGGCCTACGAACACCAGACCCGCCGCCGCGCAGGCCTCCGCCAGCGCCGCGTTCTCCGAAAGCAGCCCGTAACCTGGATGCACAGCCTCCGCGCCGCTCTCGACCGCAGCCCGCACGATG
>JBGPMY010000005.1:0-17736 GCA_041487235.1 Dehalococcoidia bacterium | reverse complement strand
GGCACGAAGATGAGGCAGCGGATGCCGAACAGCTTGGCGCCGTAGGCGAGCGACTGGCCGTGGTTGCCGGTGGAAGCGCCCACGATGCCGCGCGCCCTCTCGTCATCGCTGAGGCCGGCGCAGAGGTAGACGCCGCCACGTACCTTGAAGGCGCCGATGGGCATCAGGTTCTCCAGCTTCAGGTACGCCTCGCACTTCAGGAGTCGCGAGAGGTGCAGGTTGTGCAGGAGAGGCGTTCGTGGCAGGTAGCGCTCGATGATGTGCCTCGCCTTGTACACCTCCGCGATCGTGGGCAGGCGATCGAACCGCCGGTCGTAGACCATGCCTACCGCATCCGGCCGCCCGAAGCGCGCGCAGGCCTCATCGCGCTTCTCGGCAAGCTCGCGGGGAAGCAGGTCTGTGCGCAGGAACCCGAGGCGCTCCCAGTAGTCCACCTGGTCCGTGACGATGTACACCTCGTCCTGCGGGAACCGGCGCACCAGCTCGCGCCCGATCGCCCCTCCGATCCCACGTCCGCGTTCCTCCTCCACCACCGCCACCGTCGCCAGCTCGTACGTCTCCTCATACGGCCGGACCCGTCCGAAGCCGAGGATCTTGCCGCCGCGGCGCACCGTGATGAACTGCTCGGCGCTGAGGTTGCCACCGTCGAGCTTCAGCCGCGCCGCCGTTTCCGCGATGAACCGCACGTCCTCGGGCGTCGCCGGGAGAAACGCGAACTCCTGGTGCGTTTCGATGCTCATGATCGTAATTCTACCGCACGCCTGCTTCTCGTACCCCTTGCGGTGGCTGGCGCGCGCCCTACAATGGAAGCGTCAATCCGCATCCAGTCTTAAAGGAGGTCGCCCATGCCCCGCTACGTGGTACTCTATCGCTTCACTGACGATGGGTTGAAGCACATCAAGGAGACCGTCAAACGAGCCCAGGAGGTGCGCAAGGTGAACGAGGCGCGCGGCTTCAAGGTCATCGGCACCTACTGGACGCAGGGCCAGTACGATATCGTCTCCATCGTCGATGCGCCAGACGAGGAGTCGATGCTGGCCGGGCTGTTCAACATCGCCGAGAACGCCAACGTCCACAGCGAGACGCTGCGCGCCTACGACGAGTCGGAGATGACGCGGGCGCTGGCCAAGGCTTAGTGCTCGCCCGCGCTTGATGCCGGACCGCTGACCGGCGTAGCGCCCGCTCAGGCGCGGTGATCGTCTGCAACGGGCGGAAATCGTGAATTTCCTCCCGCACGGCTTGACAACGCCCGTCAGTGGACTATAATGCGCCCCATAGACAAGGGGGTGCGGCGCGTTGACTATCGCGCTGTCCAATCACAGGGTGTACAGACAGGGCTGGTTGTCCCAACCGGGCAGTTGGCCCTGTGCTGTTTTCTGTTTAGCGTAAGAAGGGGGTGCGGCAAGTGAAACGGTTAGTGCTGGCGGGTATCGTTCTTCTGAGTGCTCTTCTCGCCACCGCCGGGCACGAGCCCGCCCGCGCTGCCGAGGTCCCAATAGCTATCACCTTGAACAGTTACAGCGTGGAGCGCAGCCCAATAACGCAGGTGGTCCAGCCAGGGGACACCATCAAATGGACGTCTGCAGCCCTGAATGCCCACGAAGATTTCAAGAAAATCCGGATTACTCTCACCGCGGTTGACAGCAACCCTTTCGTTGACGGCAAGAGTTACGACAGTGGCCTTATTGCAATCGGAGCAGACATACCTGCATCTCCGGTGGTGCGAGCCGAAGCTGCCAACGCTAGGCCGAATGTGTACCAGTACCTAATAAGGTTCTTCCAGGATAACGGCGTCGAGATCCAGACCGTGCGTGAGACCAAAAACTTCATCTGGGTCCCCGGGGCCATGGACAACACAGTCCGGGTCAGGGGCCTTTTCGCCTGCGCAACGGTCGACGCGGCCTTCTGCAGTAACGCGAACCACTTGAGAAACGTGATCAGCGACGGCACAACAACTTTCGGCACGAACTGGGATGCGCGCCCGAGAGTGCTAGATAATAATCCAACTGCTAAGGATATTGTCAACAACATCTCGGGCGCTGGTGAGATCACCAGCGCATTCGCTGGGGCCGACGACAATGACCTATCCGTGCTTTACGTTACAGGCCACGGGAATGAGAAGGGCGAAGGCGCGATAAAGCTCGGCGAGTGGATTCGCGGCAAGGCCTTCGGCTATGCCGGCGAGATCGGGGCAGCTCTCAACCAAGTGCGAGGCAATAAACTAATGGTGTTCGACGCGTGTCTCAGTGGCAACATGATCGGTGGCCGGACGCAGCCGCCCATAGCGAACAGCGTCGTAGTCACCGCCACCGACGCGAAAACCAAGAGTAGTTTGTCCAACAAAGGCGTGTTTGGGCACCCCCATACCTTTCTCGGTGGCTCCTTGGTTAGCGGTCTCATGAGAGTGAAACCCATCGGACCCAGCGCGCAGCCCGTAGCGGGCGTCGTCGCAGCCGATCCCAGCCCGGGAGCAGCAGACCCGGCGGTCCGCGTAGTCAGCGTGAGGCGGTGGTTCGACTTCGCCAAAGATCAGATAGGCCAAATAGTGGCTCTGGCGGCGCCAAACAAGAAGCTAGCGGGCGAGGCTCTCGACCCCGAAACAGCCCGGATTAACGATGACTTTTCGCCTGTCAAGGCGAGCGACCTGATCATCTTCCAGTACAACAAGGGAACTATCAACGGCGCAGAGCTCCACGTCGATCCCCCAGCTTCCGCTGATATCGAGTCGACGTGCGAGGAGTGTCCCACGGATGTCTGCCCGGCGGAGGTTGGCGGTACCACCGAACTGCTCGTCGGCGGCGGCGATGCGCCCGCCAGCGCGGCTGGCGGCGGCTCCGACGGGCCTTACGCGGCTGGCGGCGCAGCGCTGGCGCTGGTCGCGCTCTTCGGTGGCGGCTGGTACGTGCGGAGGCGCTGGGTGCGGAGGCGCGCGGCGTGACCTACGCCAGCCATAGATCGACGGGCCGGTGGGCATCCGTCACGAAGGGTAGGGCGATGCGCTGGCCCGCGCGGGCGGACTGGTAGGCGGCGTAGATCACCTCCAGCACGGCGCGGCCATCCTCGCCGGTCAGCGCCGGCTGCTTGCCGGCCTCAATGCACTCCACGAAGTGCGCCATCTCCTGGGGGAAGCCGTAGCTCCACGCCTCCTCGTAGCCCGTCCACGTCCAGCCGCGCGTGCGCGGCGCCTTCTCCGTGGCGTAGCCGTAGCCGCGCTCGCTGTAGGTGTTGAGCGCGCTTCCCCGCGCGATATCGGCCACCGTCAACCCCGTCGATCCGTAGATCTCCGCTCGGTCGTCCAGGCCGCCCGTGCGGGCCCAGGAGTTCTCGGCGACGCCGATGCCGCCCTGCGGGTGCGCTTCGGTCGGCGCGAAGCGCATGATCACCAGCGCGTGGTCGTCGCCCCGCGTGCGCTCTCTGTGCACGAAGTTGCCGATCTCCGCGTAGACGCTCTCGATGGGCGCGTTGCCGAACACCCAGCGGCAGTAGGCGATGGAGTGGCAGCCCATGTCCATCAGCACGCCGCCGCCGGAGCGGGCGACGTCCCAGAACCAGTCCGAGTGCGGCCCGTAGTGGCTCTCCAGCTGGCGCACGTAGTAGACATCGCCCAGGGCGCCTTCGTCGGCCAGCGCCTTGGCCCGCACGTACTTGGGCGCGAAGCAGAGGTTCTCGCCGTACATGAGGACGACGCCGGCCTTGCGACAGGCCTCGATCATGCGATTGCACTCGGAGAGGCTGAGGGCCAGCGGCTTATCGACGAAGACGTGCTTGCCGGCCGCCGCCGCCGCCAGCGTCACCTCGCAGTGCAGATCGTTGGGGCAGGCGACGGTGATGGCGTCGACCAGTCCGCTGGTGATCATGTCCTTGTAGTCGCCGAAGACGTGGGGGACATCGAAGCGGCGGTGGAACTCCCAGACGTGCTCCGGATCGGGCGAGGCGGCCGCCACCAGCTGGGCGCCCGGCGTCCGGCGCAGCCCCTCGGCGTGCAGCGCCGCCACGAACCGCGACCCGACGATGCCGATGCGAACGGTCATGGGGTCGTCAACGGATACTCAACGGATAAACGGATCATACGTTCTTCGGGTTCCACACGTACCGGCGAATGCGCTGCGGCCAGTGGCGTAAGTCTTTCGGCGGGAAGATTCTTCGGTACTCCAGCTTCCTGCGCCCAAAGTTTAGCAGAAGACCAACCGAGAGCCCGGTAGCGGCCAGATACGTAATGACCTGGGCGATTTCTTCATCTGTCAAGAGATGGGAGAACGCTTTCTCTTCCACGACAATTGACCCTGCTACCAGATGGTCAAGATAGAGCAGGCCGATTGTGGCTCCATCGAGCGATATCTCAACGGACCTCTCCTCTTCAAACGATAATCCTGCCTTCTCCAGCTCGAGCGAGAGCGCGTGGTGATACGCGCTCTCCTTTAGGCCCGGCCCAAGCGCATTGTGGACGGCCATCGCGGCCCCGATGATCTTAAACGTCATATCCTCGAAGGGGCCGTCGACCCGCATCCGCTTATCCGTTCAATATCCGCTGTGAGGCGTCCGATGTCCGCGCCACCTCTCGCCGGTGCGATAGGTAATAGGCCAGGCCGGCGCTGACGCCCAGCCCGCACATCACCGCGTTGACGCCGATGGCTGCCGGCACGCCGATGCGGTCCGCCATGAAGGCCGTGAGGACGCTACCAATCGGAGTGGAGCCAGCGAACAGCAGCATCCACAACCCCATCACGCGCCCGCGCAGGCGGTCCGGCGTCGCCAGCTGCAGGGAGGTGTTGGCCGTGGCTGAGAACGCCGTGTTGGCCATGCCCACCGCCAGCAGCAGCAGCAGTGTGAGGTAGAACCACTGGCTCAGCGCCACGGTGCCCAGCAGCGCCGCGAACGCCATGCCCCCTGCGAACAGCGTGAACTTAGTCGCGCTCCTGCGACCGGCCAGGACCAGGGCCGAGATGAGGGCGCCCAGCCCCAAGGCGGCGGTCAGAAAGCCCAGCTCGACGGAGCCGCCGTCCAGCACGTAGCGGGCGACCAGCGGCAGCACCACGATGAAGTTGAACCCGAACATGCCGATGAACGCCGCCAGGATCACTATCAGGAGCGTGGCCGGCGTCTTCAGGGCGTAGGAGATACCCTCCCGCAGCTCAGCCAGCGGGTTGACCGGGCCAGATCGTCGGTCCTCGGTGTAGAGCTGAGACAGGTCCATCATCATGAGACCGACGATGACGGGAATGAAGCTCAGTCCGTTGATGAGGAACGCCCCCTTGACGCCGATCCCCGCGATAACCAGGCCACCGATGGCCGGCCCAATCAGCCGGGCGCCGTTGAACATACCGGAGTTGAGAGCGATGGCGTTCATCAGGTCATCCTTGCCCACCATCTCCACCACGAACGACTGCCGGGTCGGCTGGTCGAAGGCGTTGGCCAGCCCCAGCACGACGGCCAGCACGTAGACGTGCCATAGTTCCACCTGCCCGGACCAGACCAGCGCCGCCAGGACCAGTGCTTGCAGCATGGCCACGGTCTGCAACATGAGGATGAAGTTGCGCTTTGGCACCCGGTCCGCGATAACGCCCCCGAACAGGACCAGGAAGGTGATGGGCAGGAACTGGAGCATAGTGACGGTGCCCAGGGCGGCCTTGGAGTCGGTAAGCTGAAGGACCAGCCACGCCTGGCCTATCAACTGCATCCAGGTGCCGCTCAGGGAGATGCTCTGCCCGGCGTAGAAGAGCCGGTAGTTGCGGTGACGCAGGGCGCGGAACGTCTGGTTCCAGCGCGTCGCCTGCAGCTCCTCGGAGGGCTCGATATCGCCCAGATGCGCCGCCGGCCGCTCCGCTGCGGCTTCCGCGGGCCTCCAGAGGGGCAGGCGCAAGCGCGGCAGACGAAAGGGCTGGCTCATGGCAGGAGGGTCTCCATAAGCAGATGTTGACCTGCGCGCGTCCGTTTGGCAAGCGAACCGCCCAAGGTGGATGTAGGTCGGGGTCTTCAGGCCCGCCGAGTGCGGGAGGGGGGCCAGGCGGGGCGTCGAGTGTCCTACCGCCGGAGCTTGGGCCGAGAGACCTTCGCCACCTTCCCGATCGCCGCCACGACATCGTCCAGGTCAGCCGTTGTCACCGTTGGGTGCACGAGCAGCGTGAACAGCTGGCCCGCCAGCCGCTCAGCGACGGGGCAATCGGCCGCATCGTGTCCAGCGTCGCGGAAGACCGGCTGCCTGTGCATCGGCGTCGGGTAGCGGCGCGATATGGGGATGCCCTCCGCCGCCACCGCTCGCACGAAATCACCGATCTGCCAGTGGGTTAGGTCCGGCCTGAAGCGGCAGATGTACTTGTAGTAGCTGTGCACGGCGTATGGCGCCACGAACGGCGGCTCGATCCCGTCCAGCTCGCCCAGGCGCTCGCTCAGGTAGGCGGCGTTGCGCCGGCGCGCGGCCAGGTACTCCTCCAGCCGCAGCAGCTGCACGAGGCCTGTGGCCGCCTGCATGGCGGTCATCCGGTAGTTGTAGCCCAGCTCCAGGTGGTAGTACTGCCGTTCTCCCGCCACCGGGCCTTCTCCGTGGTGCCGGATGCGCCGCATACGCTCGGCCAGGGCGTCGTCGTTGGTGATCACGCAGCCGCCCTCGCCGCCCGTGGTCATGATCTTGTCCTCCCAGAAGCTGAAGCAGCCCACGCGGCCCATCGTTCCCACCTTTCGGCCCTGATGCAGCGCTCCATGTGCCTGCGCCGCGTCCTCGATGACGGCGATGCCCAGCGGCGCCGCCAGGGCCAGCAGCTCGTCCATCTCAGCCGGGTGGCCGTTCAGATGCACGGCGATGATCGCTTTGGTGCGAGCTGTGATGCGTTCGGCTACGCTCTCCGGCGAGATGCAGTACGTCCGCTCGTCCACATCGGCGAAGACGGGCGTCGCCCGCTGGTGCAGCGCCGGCGTGGCGGAGGCGATGAACGTGTGGGAGGGGACGATCACTTCGTCGCCCGGGCCGATATCCAAAGCCGCGAGGGCGGTATGTATCGCCGTCGTCCCGGAGCTGGTGGCCACGCAGTGCCGGACGCCGTGCCAGGCCGCGAACGCCTCCTCAAAGGCCCCGACGGCGCCGCCGCTGAGCTGCGTCAGGCGGCCGGATCGCAGCACGTCGGCCACGGCCGTGACGTCGTCGTCGCCCAGCGCCGGCCAGGGCGGGTACGGCCTGTCGCGCACTTTGGGGCCGCCGCGGATGGCAAGCTCTTCACTCATGGCGAGTGGCAGTATAGGGCAGGAGCTGGGAACAAGGAAGCGGGAGGAAGGACGAAGGAAGAAGGATACAGCGGGCGCCGGTGCAGGCCGGCATGGGTTATTCTGAGCGAGGCGAAGAATCTCGAAGTATCGCAGGAGGTATTTCCATGGATCTTGGCATCAAAGGCCGTGTGGCGCTCGTCACGGGTGGCGGAAGGGGTATCGGCCGCCAGATCTGCCTGACCCTGGCCGAAGAAGGCGCGCGTGTCGCCGTGAACGACCTGTTCCAGGAGCGGGCGGAGGAGGCGGCGGGCGAGATAGCGCAGGCCGGCGGTCAGGCGATCGGCGTGGCGGCAGACGTGACAGACCTGGAGGCAGTGACCGCTGCTGTGAGGCGCGTGACCGATGAGCTCGGCCCAGTCGATATCGTGGTCAACAACGCCGGCATCCCGGCCATCACTGCTCAGGACGCCGTTCCCTCCACCGGCGGCTTGTTCAGCGGCAGCGACCGCGCCAAGTGGGACCGCACTATGGGGCTCATCACCTACGGTGTCCTCAACTGTTCGCGAGCCGTCATCGAGGGGATGTGCGAGCGGCGCTGGGGACGGATCATCAACGTCATTTCGGACGCTGGGCGCGTGGGCGAGCCGCGCCTGGTGGCCTACTCCATGGCTAAGGCGGGGGTCGTGGGGTTCAGCAAGGCGCTGGCCAAAGAGGTGGGGCGCTACTGCGTCACCGTGAACTGCGTCTCGCCGGCCACCACGGAGACGGACGCCACAGCTGCCTGGATCAAGGCCCAGGGGGAGCAGATCATGCGCGGCTACCCGCTGGCCAAGGGGCTCAACCGGCTGGGCCGGCCCTCCGATATCGCCAACGCAGTCGCCTTCCTGGCTTCCCAGCAGGCCGAGTGGATCACGGGCCAGGTTCTGAGCGTAAACGGCGGCTATTCAATGGTCGGTTGAGGCGAATTCCTAAACCAATTCTAAACTTTTGACTCTAGCGCGGCCTCAAACGCTGTAACAATAATTATTGGCTGCCGTCTCAGCTAGTGTAGGCCATTATGTAACCCATTCATCCCGGAAGGGCTGCCTGAGACCGTCATCTGTGAGCGTTTTTTCCAGACGTAGCGTACTGAAACTAGTAGAGGCCGCGATAGCGTTCCTCGCCACCGCTGTTATCGGCGGCCTCGTCATTAATGACGGCCAGGTTCCCAGCGCCTTCACCACGCTCTTCTTTGTCCCCATAATCGTCGTCGCCTACCGCTATCCCCTCCCGCTATCGCTGGGCGTCGCGGGGCTGGCGTCCCTGTTCAGCAGTCCGGCGTTGCAGCCGCTGGGCGTCACGGTGGATGAATCGGTCCTGCCGGTCCTCTGGCTGGGATGGCCCGCCGTCTACCTCTTCCTGGCGGTCAGCCTGAACCAGTGGTCCAGCATCCAGCAGCAGCGGTTGCAACTGGACGCCACCGAGCGCCATCTCATCGACGTGCGGGCCCGCAACGATAAGCGGGAGCAGGAGCTGGAGACCGTCTCCGCCATCCACACCACGATCCTCTCCGGCAGCGACGAGCCGGCGCTCATCGATGAGATCACCCGCCGTGTGGCCGAGGTCTGCGGCGCCAAGATCTGCACTATCACGGTACCCATAAACACCACAGGTCAGCGTCCGTTCCTGCCCGTGGGCTTCACGGAAGAGGTGTTCAACCGCTGCTTCCCCCATGGCGCGCCTTATGGAGAGGGCGTGGACGGATGGGCGATGCTGCACCGACGCGTGGCCGCCTCCCGCAACGTGTTTGAGGACCCGCGCTATGACAAGCTACGGGATTTCGCGGCCCTGGTGGGGTTTGTCTCCTCCGCGGCGTCGCCCCTGGAGCTGGACCATGACCTCGGTGGGGCGCTTGTCATCTGCTACGCGGAGGAGCGCGACTTCTCGCCCGAGGAGATGACGCGGCTGGAGCGGCTGGCCCGCCAGACAGAGCTGGCCATCCGCAGCGTGCGCCAGCGCGAGTCCCTGGCGCGCCTGGCCTTCGAGACCGCTCTGGCTCTGACCGAAGCGATCGAGAGCCGCGACCCCTACACGGGAGGCCACTGCCGCCGGCTGGCGGAGCATGCCGCTGTCATCGCCGGCAAGCTCGCCCTGCCGCCCAGAGAGATCGAAGTCGTGCGCTTGGGCGCCGCACTGCATGACATGGGGAAGATCGTAGTCCCAGACTCCATCCTGAAGAAGCCGGACAGGCTGACGCCGGAGGAGTACGCCATCGTCAAGCAGCACTGCTACTCCGGCGGCCAGATCTGCAAGCGCGTGGGCTTCCTGATGGACGCCTACCCCATCGTCTACCACCACCATGAGCGCTGGGACGGCAAAGGCTACCCCGACGGCTTGAGGGGAGAGAGCACGCCCCTGGGCGCCCGTATCGTCGCCGTGATCGACGCCTTCGACGCCATGACCACGGACCGTCCCTACCGGGCCTCGATGCCGTTCGAGGCCGCGTCGGAGATTCTCAGGGACGGCGCCGGACAGCAGTGGGACCCCACCGTCGTGAGCGTTCTCCTGGAGACGCGGGAACTGCATGACGCGTCTGTCCACCAGGAAGACGGCCACGACGACGGCCATCTGGCGTCCGACCCAGTACAGTCGGTTACAGAGCCCCGCTAGGCCCGCGTACGCCCCCGGCCTCAGCCGCCCCACAACTCCAGTTGACCTGGCTCACCCGCCGTCAGATTCGTGCAGTGGACCCCCACCAGCCGGAAGCGGTCGCTGGGCGAGACGACGCCGTCCAGCAGCGCGCTGGCTCTGGCGGCGATCTCGATATCGTCGTCCGTCGCCGGGCTGCGGCTGCCCTGGCGGGTGATGGTGCGGAAGTTGGAGTAGCGGAGCTTAATGACTACCGTGCGGGCCCGTACTCCTTTCCCGGTCAGACGTTCCGCGACGTCATGGGCGAGGCGCGCCAGTTCCGTGCGCAGTTCGGGGCCGTCCGGCAGGTCCCGCGGGAACGTCGTCTCCGCGCCGATGGACTTGCGCTCGTGCGCGGTCTCCAGGGGCCGCTCGTCCCTGCCCTGGGCCATTCCCCAGAGCAGCGAGCCTCGCGATCCCAGCAGCGTCTCCAGCTGCGCTGGCTCCGAGCCCGCCAGCTGGCCGATGGTCCGTATTCCCGCCCCGGCCAGCACAGCCTCCGCCTTGGGCCCGACGCCCCAGAGCGCCCGCACGGGCAGTGGTTCCAGGAACGCAGCCTCCTGTCCGGCCGGTACGACTACCAGGCCGTCCGGCTTGCCCATATCTGAAGCGATCTTGGCCACCGTCTTGTTCGTCCCCACACCGATGGAGACGGTGAGGCCTGTCTTCTCCCTCACCAGGTTCTTGATGCGCTGCGCTAGCGCCTCCGGCCCGCCGTACGACCGCACCGGCTCGGTGACGTCCAGGAACGCCTCGTCCAGGGAGAGCGGCTCTATCAGCGTCGTAATGGAGCGGAAGATCGCCATTAC
The DNA here is from genome assembly GCA_041487235.1 of Dehalococcoidia bacterium. GTDB lineage: Bacteria > Chloroflexota > Dehalococcoidia > SM23-28-2 > RBG-16-64-32 > JBGPMY01. The sequence continues at coordinate 7,063 of JBGPMY010000005.1, read as the reverse complement.
CTGGCGTGAGACCTCGGCGTAGCGGTCGAACCTTGGCGATACGCGGATAGCGTGGGGACAGAGGCGCAGGGCGCGGCTCATGGGCATGGCGGAGCGCACGCCATACGGCCTCGCCTCGTAGGAGGCCGTCGTCACGACTCCGCGCGCCTCCGGCGGGCCTCCCACCAGGACCGGCTTACCCCTCAGCTCCGGCCGGTCCAGCTGCTCCACGGAGGCGTAGAACGCGTCCAGATCGGCGTGCAGGATAGTACCCGGCATGCGTCAATGATAGCGTTCGGGAGAACCTAGAACTTAGAACCCAGAACCTGGCAGGCGTCCGGTTGCCGTCGCCAACGGTCAGAGAGGGCTGGGTGCACAGAGTCGCCTGTTGGTTCTAGGTTCTGGGCTCTAGGTTCTGTCTATGCTCTCCGGTGTTAGACTTGATATTACGATGGTTGACGAAATCAAGGCCCCTCGCACAAGGCGACCGTACACCACCCGTGACGGTGCGCTGGACGCCAAGATCGCTGAGCTCGTCGCCGCCAGCGGCTTCCTCGAGGACGCGGACCTGATCACCCAAATGATCACCTCCTGCTTCCGCCTGGCCCGTCATCGCTCGGACCGGGGCGAGATGAAGCTGGTGAACGCCGCGCTCAAGGAGTTCGTCTACGCCTTCAGAGTCTTCAAGGCCTACAAGGAGTACCGCAAGGTCAGCATCTTCGGGTCAGCGCGCTCCACGCCGGAGGACCCCAACTACGAATACACCCGCCGCTTCGCCGCCGCCATGGCCCAGCGCGGCTGGATGGTGATTACGGGCGCCGGGCCCGGCATCATGGCGGCCGGCCACCAGGGCGCGGGCGCGGAGCGCAGCTTCGGCGCGGCGATACGCCTGCCGCTGGAGTCCGAGGCCAACATGTACATCGAAGGGGACCCCAAGCTCATCAACTTCAAGTACTTCTTCACGCGCAAAGTAACCTTCCTCAAGGAGTCGGACGCCTTCGCCCTGCTGCCGGGCGGTTTCGGGACGTTGGACGAAGCCTTCGAGCTGCTGACCCTGATGCAGAATGGGAAGAGCGATGTCCACCCACTCGTGCTGCTGGAGGCGCCCGGCGGGACATACTGGACCGACTGGCTGGCCTTCATGGATGAGCACCTCGTTCAGCGCGGCCTCGTCTCGAGCGATGACCTGCTGCTCCTGCGCCGGACGGAGAACATCGAGGAGGCTGTGGAGGAGATCACCGGTTTCTATCGCAACTACCACTCCCAGCGCTATGTGGACGGGATATTGGTCCTTCGGGTGCAGCGGCTTCCAGGGCAGGACGAGCTCGACCGGCTGGCGGATTCCTTCTCGGACATCCTGCGCTCGTCGGGACTGAAGGCCGTGGAAGCCACACCGCAGGAGATCGCCGATAACGACGTGCTGGAGTGTCGGCGCATCGCCGTCGATTTCAACCAGCAGAGCTTCGGGCGGCTGCGCCAGCTCATCGACGAGCTGAACCGGTTCTAGCGCCCGCGTAACGCCGCCAGCCGCGCGGATCGGGCCCAGTCCACGGACGCGTTCAGACCATCTTGTAACGATGTTGTCCACAAAAAACGCCCGACACACCTTGACTTAGCTTCAGACATCTATATGCTAGTGCGCAGTGGAAAGAGGTCAACGTCTGTAGCAAGGGGGACGCAATGGAAGGATACTGTCTTAAGTGCCGCACCAAGCGCGAGATGAAAAGCGCTCAGGGGGTCACCCTGAAGAACGGGCGGCCGGCCACCCAGGGGATCTGCCCGGTATGCGGTACCAAGATCACCGTCATCGGCAAGTCCAAGTGAGCGGCGGCGCCCTGAGCGCCTAACCACCTTACCGTATAGCTCATCGCCCGCTCGTCGGCTCAGCCGGCGGCGAGGGGAGATGCCGTATGCTTGAGCGCGTGGATCGCCTGCAGCTCGCTGTGCGCGACCGCAGCGAGGCTGTCGGCACGTTTCGCGATATATTGGGCGCGCAAGAGGTGCGCCAGGACCGCGTCACCGCTCTGAACGCAGACCGTACGGTGATGCAGGCCGGCGAGTGCGAGTTCGAGTTGCTGCAACCCGCTGGTGACGGGCCCGTGGCCCGGTACCTGGAGCGCTGGCATGAGGGCATCTACGCCGCCGGCTTCTCCACGAGAGATGTGAGTGCCGTGGCGCGGCGCCTGAACGACGCCGGGGTGGTCTTCCAACAAGAGGGCGGCCAGCTCTTCATCGACGCCGATCAGACGCGCGGCATGCCCACGGTCATCAGCGCCTCGGCGCAGAGGCAGCGGGTCGGCCTGATCACCTGGCTGTACGAAGTCACGAACATCGTCGAGGACCACCAGGAAGCTGCGGCATTCTACGCTAGCGCCTTTGGCCTGGACGCCGCCCGCTTCGCGCCGATCAGGAGCGAGGAGTTCGGCTACGTCGGCACGCTGACGCTGTTCGAACCACCGGCGCGCCTGGACCGCATCGAGCTGACCCAGATCACGCAGCCATCTCTGGCGATGGGCCGCTTCTTCGCCCGGCGCGGGCCTTCCATCTACATGTGCTTCGTGGAGACGGACGACGTGAGCGCCATCGGGCGGCGTCTGGAGGCGCGCGGCGCCCGTTACGCCGCGGCCACCCGCGAGACGGGGACGATCTTCATTCATCCCACGGCGCTGCATGGGATGCTGATGGGCGTTAGCGTCACGAACATGGCGTGGACGTGGTCCGGCCGCCCGGAGCTGGCGCGAGCTTGAGCGCGACGTGATAGTCGTGATGTAGCTGCAAGGCTTTAGCCCTGCTCATAGGCCTGAGCGACACCGCGCATAGCCATTGCGCGCGGTGCCGATCGTATGAGTCCGCGATGGGATGCGTCCCGCGAACTAGCTGGCGCTTCGCCTGAGGGCCGAGCGTCAGGGCTCGGGCGTCACCGCCGGCAGCTCTACGGACACTGCGGTGCCTCTGCCGGGCGAGCTCTCGATGCCGATCGTCCCGTGGTGGCTGTCGACGATCCATTTGGCGATCGCCAGGCCCAAGCCGCTGCCACCTAGCTCTCGCGAGCGTGCCTTGTCCGCGCGATAGAAGCGGTCGAAGATGTGCGGCAGCGCCTCCGCCGGGATACCGCGCCCGCTATCCGTCACCCTGACGAGCGCCCGGCCGGATGCCGGCTGCACGTGCACACGCACGGCGCCGCCGGACTCGCTGTACTTAATCGAGTTATCGATCAGGATCGTTAGCAGCTCGCGCAGCCGCATCGGGTCGCCTTGTACCGTGGTAGGGCCATCGGTCTGAACGTCGATCGATATTCGCTTCGGCGCCGCCAGCAGGCGCATCTCGCGCGCCGTGTCCGCCGCCAGCGCATTAAGGTCTACGCGTGCCATCTCTGACGGTGTCTGGCTGGCGTCTGCTCGCGCCAGCGCCAGCATCTGGCCCACCAGTTTGTTCAGGCGGTCCGTCTCCTGGATAATGTCATCCACGGAGGCCATGTTGGCCTCCACTGGCTTCGCAGCGCCGCGCTTGAGCAGCTCCGCGTTGGCGCGAATGAGAGATAGAGGAGTGCGCAGCTCGTGCGAGGCGTCCGCCACGAACTCCCGCTGCCGGTCCATCGCGGTCTGGATGGGGCGCAGAGCGCGGCCGGACAGGACGAAGCCGCCGGCCGCCGCCAGGAGCAGGCCGGCGCCTCCTCCGCCGATCAGGATCAAGATCAGCCGCTCAAGTGCCTGTCGCTCCGGTTCCGTGCTGCGCGACACCTCTAGCACCAGCTGCTGGTTGCGCGCCGAGACCGGGTGCAGGTAGATCCGGAGGTTGTCATCCTCCGTTGAGGTGGTGTCCACGAAGCGGGGCCCGTCCGTGATCGCCAGGAGGACATCGTGGGTGTCCGCTAGAGCGTCCGGGTCAACGTTCTCCGTGTTGTAGACGATGGTTCCGTCCGCGCGCACAAGCGCATAGGAGTAGCCTCCAACCGTGAACGCCGGGCCGACGATGTCGCGCGCGCGCTCGCCGGCCAGAATGCGGGGTGGTAGCAGCTCTGCCCGCCCTGCCCGAGCCTCGAGGTCTTGGTTCACCTGAGCGAAGAGCACCCTGTGCGCCGTCCCGTATACCGCAACGCCAATGATGACCAGGATCAAGGCTAGAGTACCTGCGAACCACAGGCTCAGTCGCCAGCGCGCTGCGCTAAACACGGCTAATCTCCCAGCGCATAGCCCATTCCGCGCACCGTTCGGATCAGTCGTCGGCCGTGGCCGCGGTCCACTTTACGCCGCAGGTATGCCACGTAGACGTCTACCAGATTGGAGTCCGTGGCGTAGTCATACCCCCAGAGGTGGTCCAGGATCTGGGTACGCGTCACCACGCGGCCTTCGTTGCGCATCAGGAACTCTAGCAGGCTGAACTCTTTAGGGCTAAGTTCAATCGTCTTGCCCGCCCGTTCCGCGCGCCTTCTTCGCATGTCCAGCACAAGGTCGCCGCTCTTCATCTCGGACGGCTCCCTGGCCTGCACCTTGCGCCGGCCTAAGGCGCGCAGCCGTGCCAGTAGCTCCTGGAAGGCGAACGGCTTGGGCAGATAGTCATCGGCGCCGGCGTCCAGGCCGCGCACCCGGTCGTCGACGCTGTCCAGCGCCGTCAGCAGCAGGATGGGCGTGTCGACTCTGTTGCGTCGCAGAGAGCGGCAGACCTCAATGCCGTTGATCTCCGGCAACATGATGTCGAGCACGATGACGTCGTGCGAACCCTCCAGCGCCATCGCCAGCCCCTCTTCGCCGTCAAAGGCGGTGTCCACGGTGTGCCCTTCTTCTTCCAGCACCCGGCGTACCACCTGCGCCAGCCGGCGCTCGTCTTCGACCACAAGGATGTACATGCCTCTATCATAGATGCCCGACATTAAAGAAACGTTAAGGGATCGGCGGCAAACGTTAAAGAACTCTAATTTATCTCTAATGCAGGCCATCTTCGTCCAGGCGATAGAGCGCATCCTGGACGCTTGCCGTCGACATAACGTCGTGCCTAGCGCTCATGCCGGGAGCGTTGCCACCGCCCGCAAGCGGATCGAGCAAGGTTTCCTCATGGTGGAGATGTGCGACGGCGCCGGCGCCCCGGTGCGCACTGCCACCGCCAACCTCAAGGCGCTGCGGAGCCAGGCCGGGTAGGGGCGCGGCTCGCGCTGCGCCCCAACGACTAACTCCGTCGCCTGATGAGCCGCACGCCGCGGTCGTACGTGAAGTAGTTCCAGGCCCAGTTCACCAGCACCAGCGCCCGGTTGCGGAAGCCGATCAGCCACACCAGGTGCACGGTCAGCCAGATGACCCAGGCAACGAAGCCGCTGAGCCGCACGCCGTAGATCTGGGCGACGGCTGACGAGCGCCCGATGGTCGCCATCGTCCCCCGGTCCTTGTACCGGAATCGCATTGGCGGCCTGCCTTCGGTCTGGCGCAGGATGTTCTCCGCCACCAGGCCTCCCTGTTGGATGGCCACGGGGGCCAGCATCGGGTGCGGACGCGAGTCCGGCCCACCGACGTGCGCCATGTCGCCGATGGCGTAGATCTCCGGGTGGCCGGGGAGCTGCAGCGTCTCCGTCACGATCAGCCGGCCGGATCCGCCTTTGGCGGACGGCAGGGCCTCCGCCAGCGGTGAGGCGCGTAGCCCCGCTACCCAGGCCACCACGCCCGCTCCTACGCGCTCCCCTGTCTGGAGGGTGACTCCGGTCTTTTCGGCATCGCTCACCGCCGTGTGGAGACGTACCTCAACTCCCATCTCCTGCAGCTTCTGGAGCGCCTTGCGTTGCAGCGTTTCGTGCATGGCCGGCAGCAGCCTGTCGGCGGCCTCCAACAGCAGTATGCGCGCCGAGGATACGTCCAGGTCCGGATAGTCGTGCGGCAGCACGTGGCGGCGCAGCTCCGCCAGGGCACCCGCCAGCTCCACGCCGGTGGGGCCGCCGCCGACGACAACGACTGTCATTAGTTCGCGGCGTCTCGCAGGATCCACCTCCAGTGCTGCCTCCTCGAAGGCGCCGAGCACAGCGTCTCGCAGCCGTTCGGCGTCGTCCAGATCGCGCAGGGCGGCCGCCGTGCGCGCCACAGACTCCAGCCCGAAGAAATTGGTGACGCTGCCCGCTGCCAGCACCAGGTAGTCGTACGGGAATTCGCCCTCGTTTGTGAGCACGCAGCGGCGCTCCGGGTCGACTCCGGTTACGGTGGCCAGCCGAAAGCGGACGTTGGAGGCGCCGCGCAGGATGCGGCGCACCGGCTGGGCGATCTCCTCCGGCTCCAGCCCCGCCGTCGCTACCTGGTAGAGGAGCGGGATGAAGGTGTGGTAGTTCTGCTTGTCCAGGACGGTGACGTCTACCGTCGCGCCGCGCAGCCGCCGCGCCACCGCCAGCCCGCCGAAGCCAGCGCCGACGATGACTACGGAGGGTCTGTGGCGCGCTTCAGCCCGCGAAGTCTCGGGTGCTTGGGTCGCCTGCATGGTCTCAGATTAGCGCCCACGGGGCGCGCAAGCGATAGCGTAGGGGCGGTTCGCGAACCGCCCCTACCAGGCAGACGAGGTGGAAAGCCTGAAGGCTTCCGCTACATCACAAGAGGTTCCCGGTCGCCACCTTGGTGCTGCCGGTCTCCTGGTACGCCTCCATAACGTTTTTGGCGATGGTCTGCATATGCACCTCGTCGGCGCCGTCCACGAGCCGCGCGGAGCGGGCGTTGCGCATCATGCGTTCCAGGGGCGTGTCCGTGGAGAAGCCTAGCGCCCCGTGGACCTGGATGGCGCGGTCGATGATGCGCCACAGGGTGTTGGCGACGTGCACCTTGGCCATGGACACTTCCTGACGGAAGGGCAATCCGTTCTCGATCTTGTAGGCCGCGTGCAGCACCATGAGCTTTCCGGTGTACAGCTCCATCGCTGATTCGGCCATCATCCACTGGATCGCCTGCTTCTCCGCCAGGTACGACCCGTGGGAGTAGCGCTTGAGCGCGCGGTCGACCAGCATCTCCAGAGCCACCTCGGCCTGCCCGATCCAGCGCATGCAGTGCGCCAGGCGCGCCGGCCCCAGCCGGTACTGCCCCAGCCGGTGGCCGTCTCCGCGGCCGCCCAGCAGCGCATCGTT
>JBGPMY010000004.1:0-17965 GCA_041487235.1 Dehalococcoidia bacterium | reverse complement strand
TGGAGGCGATGCCCATCTTCACCAAGCCCGGCACCGATTGCGGCAACGGCCTGGACTGCGCGCCGGTCATCAGCCCGCTCGGCGGAATGGCGATCTGGGCGACGACGCCGATGTTCCTGGCGGCCCTCTTCACCGGCGTCAACAACAAGATTATCTCCCGCGTCGGCGCGGTCCTCGTCGCCGTAGCCTGCGGGATCATCCTCTCGAGGGCGGTGTCGCGCTACTGGGAGAGCAGCTGGCAGACCGCCAAGATCCCGTTCGGCATCCACCTGCTGCCGTTCTGGCTGATGATCGCCGTCGCCGTCCTCTCTTCGATCCGCAACCACGAACGGCTCGCCATAGCCTACTGGGCGGCGATCATCTCCAAGGCATTCGCCGTCTTCAACTTCGCGGCCACTGGCTGGGCGCAGTTCGGGTATCGCTACCGGCTGAACTCGCGCCGCTCCTTCTGGCTGCTCGTCGCTAAGCTCATCGGCGACAACCTCAAGTGGTGGCACGTCGCGCTGATCGCCATCGGGATCTTGTAAAACCCTAGGTGGCGTGCTCTTTACCTCCCAGTTCGACCCGCACCACACGAACGACTGGATCTGGTCAACGCTCTGGGCGCCCGCCGTTAGTCCTTGCGCTGGCAGATTGCGACGAGGCTGAGGCCCACCATCCCACGGATGGCGTGCCTCTCTACCATAGCGAATCCCGGCGTTAGCGCGTCGTAGAGGCGCGAGAGGATGCGACCGGGCGTCTTACGGCGCAGCAGCCCGGCCACGAACCAGGCCGGTATTCCGAAAGCGTTGAAGCGGAATGAGCGTTCCACGGCCCAACCCGTCACCGCCAACATCTGTTCCAGCTCTGCTTTGCGATAGCGCCGGTAGTGCGCGATCGCCCTGTCCATCGAGTTCAACAGCCGCGGGCCGGCTGGCACCAACAGCGCCAGCGACCCGCCCGGCTTCACGCGCTCGCGCATGTTCTTCAGCGCCAGCACATCGTCTGGCACGTGCTCCAGGACGTTCAGGCAGATCATCGAGTCAGCTGCCGCGAACTCAGGCAGACCACCGCTGTTGCAGAGGTCGGACTGGAACACCGACACCTTGGGGTTGGCGGCGAACCGCTCCTTCAGATGGCTTACAAAAGCGGCGTCGTACTCCAAGGCCACCACCTCGTGGCCGTCGGCGAGTAGCTTCTCAGCGTACAAGCCAATGCCGGCGCCCGCGTCCACCACGCGGTAGCCGAGCGCAGGTTTGACGGTGGCGTACATCCAGCGGGCGAAGCGCGGCATCGCCTGCTCGATGTCCTCCAGTCCTTCGCCGAGCGACCGTTCCTCCTGCTCGGCGCCCGTCACAGGTCGTCCTCCGGCGCGATCGGATTTCTGGTGAAATCGTCCCGCTCGCTGGCGCGGAGGACGCCGATCAGCACCGCTGTGACGCCCAGTGCCAAGCCCGACAGCACCAGCGTCTGCGCGACAGCACCCAGCCCAAGCGCGAGGCTCAGCTTGTCGCCCACCAGCACCTTCCAGAAGAGAAACGCATCGAGCCCGCCACCGACTATCAGCGCCACCACCGACGCGAGCAGGAAGTAGTCACCAACGGGCACCGACCTATCGCGTAACACGTCAATGATCAGCCCCGGCCGCGCGACTCCCTTGTGCCAGGCTAGCCATTTCGCGGCGATGCCGACGGTCAGGAACAAGATCCCGCCCGGGACCAAGATCCCGCCCGCGAACACTGGCTGCCACTTCACCGAGCCGGCGTCGACGCCGTTGCTCGCTGCCACTCCGATCGCCAGCGAGACGATCCCCAACAGGACCCCTAGGAACCCCGGCAAGATGAAAAGCAAATCGGCACTCTCCAAGATAATGAACCGCGCGATCGCCCAACCGTGTGTGAAGCCACGCAGCTTGCTAGGCGACTGGCGAACAGCATAAGGGATCGGCACGTCCGTCACCATCAAGTGGTGGCGTCCGGCGCGGAGGCACATCTCGGACTCCAGCTCAAACCCGGCGGAGACGGGCGCCATCGTCACCCAAGCCTCCCTGGTGAACGAGCGCAGCCCGGACAGCACGTCGCCCATCCGCTGCCGCGCGATCAGGCTGATGAGCGCATTGAAGAGCGGGTTCCCGACGTGGCGATGGAGCCACGGCATGGACTTGCCCTCCATCTTGCCGGAAAGTCGGTTGCCGATCACCATGTCGTAGCCGTGTTTGAGCGGCTCGACCATCATGTCCAGATTTGAAAGGTCGTAAGTGGCGTCGCCGTCCGACATCACGATGTAGCGCCCGCGGGATTCGCGAACGCCCGTCTGGAAAGCGTTTCCCTTGCCGCGCAGCCCTTCGTAGAGCACCCTCGCCCCGGCCGCGCGCGCCACCTCCGCCGTGGCGTCCGAAGAAGCGTTGTCCACGACGACGATCTCGCCGTTGGTGCCGGAGCGATCCAGCCACTCGCGTGCCTTCTTCACGCACTGGGCCACGGTCCCCTGCTCGTTGTAGCACGGGATGATGACCGAAACGTCGACCTCGTCCGCCGTGGCCTGTCGCGGTTGTTCGTCGGCAACCTTCATTAGCATCTAGTATCGCAGCCGGGCAAAATGGAGGGAAGGCCGCAGCGATGGTGAACGCCAGGCACAGGGGCAGTAGACGCAAGGATGAGCCAATCTCTGAAGAAGGCGACCAACCGCTGTGTCGGCGACGGACCAAACAACCCGATCAGCCGGCACGCGGGTCTCGGCGGATTGGATTGGCTCTCGCTGCGCCACGGCTGCGCCCCCGACTTTCTCTCAATCTGTTGACACAGAACACAGCCGCCACATACACTTGCCAGAAGATATGCTAAAGTACGTACTCTCATCTCGCTACGTCAGCTGGCCTGAGGGCCATTTTGCCGTGGCCTAGTAACACAAGGCGATGCTTGACCGTCAATTAACTGAGGAAAGTATAGGCTCAACACAATGAGATATCTTCTGCTTCTGGTCGTTGCAGCCGCCTTGGCCTTTGGGGCCTGCGGCGGCGGCAAGTCTGATGCCGAAAAGTCGTCCGACGCCTTAAACCAAGGCCTCCAAGCTCATCTTGCCGGAAAGCTGGATCAGGCCGTCACCGACTATCGGCAGGCGCTGACACTAGACCCTCAGAACAAGTTCGCATACTTCAACCTCGGTCTGGTTTACGAGACTCAGAATCACCTTGATCAGGCGGAAAACAACTACCGGTTGTCGTTGGGCATCGACCCGGACTACGAACCGCCTCTCTTCAACCTTGCTATCGTACGGACGGCCCTTGGTGACCCGCAGCAGGCGATCCAACTTTACAAGCACGTTACGTCCTTAGAGCCTAACAATGCTGGAGCTCACCTCAACCTTGGCTTGTTGCTTCGCGACTCGGGCGACACCGCCAGGGCAAACACGGAGTTGCAGCTTGCGGTTCAGCTTGACCCCACATTGCAGAGCCGTATCAACAGTTTACCAACAGCTTCGCCGACGACAGGCACACCTTCGCCCACCGCGACACCCTGACGCTCCGCCCTCCCAGCGGGCGCAACTCTAAGGCCGCAAGATGAGCGACCCGCCCGGACGCACTGAGATCATCCGGAAGGCGGTCAGGCGTATCGCCTGGATCTGGAACCCCCTTCCCACTGACGTCTTGGTCAGCCGCCTCATTCTCTGCCTCGCCATCGCCTTCAACCTCTATTACCTGCGCTCCGAGATCTTCGTGGACGTCCCCAAGCTGAATGACGGGGTCCTTCATCTCCTAACGCTCGGATACGTCAACGGAAGCTTGCAACCTTCATCCGGGTTCGCTGACCCTTGGATGCCGCCGGTGGGAATGGGGTACCCGTTCTTGCACTACTACCAGCAGCTGCCTTATTTGCCCCCCGCGCTCATCCATAGGCTCATTCCTGGCAGTTCCCTGGTGGATATCTTCAACCGGACCTCGTATCTCCTGCTTTGCTTCTTCCCGATTTCTGTATATTGGTCGATGCGGCGCCTGGGATTCTCGCGGGTGACTTCGTCCATCGGCGGCTTGTTGGCGCCTCTCATCGCCACAGACGGTCTGTACGGCTTTGACTACAACAGCTACGTCTGGCGCGGCTGGGGCTTGTACACACAACTGTGGGGCATGATCTTGCTCCCAATGACGATAGCCCAGGGCTACGTCACTCTCAAGAGCGGTAAAGGCTATGCGTGGACGGTCTTACTGCTTGCCGCGACGATCACGTGCCATCTCATCTACGGCTACATGGCGGTTTGGAGCCTGTTGCTGCTAGCGGTCCTTCAACCTTCGCCGCGCGAGCTCATCGTCAGAGGGAAGCGTTTGGCTCTCGTTTTAGGCCTTACGGCGCTGGTCACAGCGTATTTCGTTGTACCCCTCTGGCTCGACGGTGCATACAACAATCACAGCGTCTGGGAGCTGCAGGAGAAGTTCGACTCGTTCGGCGCCGGCCCGATTCTCGGGAAACTGTTCACGGGAGAACTCCTCGACTTCGGTCGGTTTCCGTCGATGACAATCCTTCTGGCGCTCGGCGCGGCTGCCTGTCTTTGGCGCATACGCGAAGAGCGGTATCGCCTTCCGATAGCGCTGTTCGTCTTCTGGCTTGTCTTTTACTTCGGGCGGCCCACCTGGGGGCCCCTTCTGGACCTACTGCCGCTGGGTAAAGACGTTCCCCTTCACCGCCTCATCGGCGGCGTCCACCTCGCCGCGATCTATCTGATGGCTATCGGGTTGGCGTTTCCCTGGCGTTGGGCCGTTTCGAAGGCATCTCACGCAGAGCACACGCGTCGACTGCTCTATCTCGCCCTTCCGGCCGTGCTCACTGTCGCTATTCTCTACCCCGTCTATCAAGAACGGGCTCACTACCTGGACGACAACCAGGCGCTCATGCAGGCGAACCACGATTCGTACGCGCGCGAGAGCACGGACATCGAAGACTTGTTCAAGACTTTGAAAGGGCTGCCTCCGGGTCGTGTCTATGCGGGCCTGCCGGCACAATGGGGTGGCCAATACAAGGTAGGAAGCATACCCATGTATGCCCTAGTCACGGCCAACAATCTCGATAGCCTCGGGCGGCTTTACTTCCCGTTTTCCCTTAACGGCGACATACAGTATCTCTTCGATGACACGAACCAGAGCGAATACAACCTCTTCAATGTCCGTTACGTGATCGCTCCCGTAGGCAGGACTTTGCCGGACTTTGTCCGGCCCGTCGCCACCTTCGGCAGACATCGTCTCTACGAGGTGCAGACGACCGGTTACTTCGACTTCGTGGATTCAAACGTCGCCTTCACAGGACAGCGTAACGATTTCTACCCGGCCGCAGCCGCGTGGCTGCGCAGCGGGTTGCCACAGGCCAAGCAACACCCAGCAGTGTATCTGGAAGGCAGTCCGCCTCCAGGCGAGCCGGTCCATTCGTTGACCGCGGTGCCGAGCGTCGTGACCACTCTCGATTCAACTGCCAAAGCGACGCCCGGACGTCTCATCTCCCAGACGATCAGCCCTGATGAGTACACGGCCGTGGTGGACATGCAGCGAGAGAGCTACCTTCTTCTGAAGGTGACGTACCACCCTAGCTGGCATGTCACAGTTGATGGTCAACCGGCGGACGACGTCATGTTGATGCCGAGCTACCAGGGGGTGAAGCTAGCGCCCGGCCCGCATATTATTCGCTTCGAGTACACGGTGTCGCCAATTCGGGGATACCTCCTGCTCGTGGCGCTCCTTACTATCCTCTCCCTTCTGCTAGTACATTGGCGCCGACGTGCCCTGTTCGCCTGGATGGAGCAGAAAGCGCCGGGCCGCTGGCCACGGAGACTGTTCAACAATGACGTCACCGAGACATCAGAACGCCTGGCTTCCGGATCGCGCATGAGCGCGGAGTTCTCTGCTGAGCATCTGGGCCGGGTGTGGAAGGGAGTGTCAGCGCTTCCCGAACGACTCTCCACCATGGTCTTGTCGAACCACGTAGCGGCACTGCCGAGGCGGCTTGTCCACCGGATCCCCTTCCCGCGATCGACGTACGGTTGGGCAGCTCTTTTTGGGCTGGCTATCGTCATCCGCCTCGCGCTCAGTCCGCTTTACGCTTACCTGCCCAACAACAGCCTGGATGAATTCGCTTGGGCCCGGTGGATGAAGGCGATCGATGAGTTCGGCGTGCTCAACGTATTCCGGCACGCCAACACAGATTATGTGGGCTACCACTGGGTGCTTAAACTGCTGTCCATCGTAAACGGCTGGATTGGCGGCTCGTACGCGGAAAAGCCAGTGGTATCCGGGGCCTGGCACCCGCTCGACACGCGGTTACATTTGCTGCTCAAAGTGCCGCCGCTCCTTTTCGACATGGCGCTTGCGGTCGCCGTATACTCAGCGACCTCCGCGTTGCTGAGCAGCCGCGATGCGACACCCGGCGCGCCGAGCGACGGTGCTTCCAAGCAGGGCGTTGCACTCGCTGCGGCCGCAGGCATCGCCTTTCACCCCGCCGTGATATATGAGAGCGCTGTTTGGGCGCAGGTGGACGCCTCCATCACGGCCGCGATGATCGGATCTGTCGTGCTCGTCTCGGCGCGGCGACCCGGATGGGGTTGGGCGCTCTGGGGCCTCGGCTTCCTGGTGAAACCGCAGCCGTTCGTCATACTCCCGATCCTGGCAGTGCTCACGGTGAACCGCTCCGACTGGCGCGGTCTTGGGCGGGGCATGGCTTGCGCAGCCGCCGTCGTAGCGTTGGTCCTTCTGCCCTGGGTGCTCCACGGAGATCTGAGCCGGATCGTCGACATTTACCGCATCCAGTTCCAGAGCGAGCAGTACGCCGATCGCCTGTCACAGGCTGCGTGGAACATCTGGTGGTTCTTTGACGTCGGTGGACATCACCTGCCAGGGGATTCGATCGTGTCGTTCCTGCCGTTCCTTACATTCAAGTTGGCGGGGTTGACGCTCTCTTTGGGCGCGGCGCTGCTGGCCTTCATCTATGTGCTCAGGCGACCGACCTTGAAGGACGGACTGATCGCCTCCGCCTTCATGGCTTTTGCGCTTTACATGCTTCCCACCGGCACCCACGAGCGTTACCTGTACCCCTTCCTCGGGTTGCTGCTTCCGGTCGCGATTGTGGAGAGGAAGTGGCTCTGGTTGTACGTCCCTGCCTCGCTGACGTTCTTCCTCAACTTGCTCTTTGTCGCGCCGCCGGTCCATGCATATTCGGGGCGATGGGACGAGTCGCCGTTCAGTCTTCTCGTGGCCAGTGTCAACGTCTGCTTGTTCACCGGCTTTGCTGCAGTGCTCGCGCGCGGCATCGACTGGCGCGCTCTGATCAGCGCAATCGAGGGCTGCGCGTACGAGCTCTGGGCGGCCGCGCGCGCGCGCGCGCTGGCAGCCCTCTCCGCCGAGACGGTATCAGAGGCGCGGGATCGCGCTGCGCAAACGCTTGCCGCCCGCACGAGGCCCTTCCCGCGGCTCACGGCGAGGCACCTGCCGTTTCTCACTGTCCTTGCTGTCACGATCGTGCTGGCGGGGCTGCCGCTTCTGAGCCTCGACGCCCTCGGCGGCCACGACTCGCTCGCGTACCTGCCGCGCAACATCGAGTTCTGGCAGGGTCTGAAGGCCGGCCAGGTTTTCCCGCGCTGGGCGCCCGACCTCGGGGCCGGGTACGGCGAACCGACCTTCAACTACAACCCGCCGGTCTTCTACTACCTGTCGGCGTTCTTCCACTTCCTGGGGTTTGGCTTCATCGCCTCTGAGGACCTGGCGGCGTTCGCGTTGCTGGTGCTGGCCGGCGCCGGCATGTACGCTCTCGCGCAATCATTCTTTGGCAGGAAGGGAGGGTTGGTATCCGCCGTTGCATACGTCTTTGCCCCCTTCGTTCTCTCGCGGCTCTACGTGAGCCATGCGATGGCCGATTACGCTGCCTTTGCCTTCATACCCTGGGCACTCTGGGGACTGCATGAATACGTGACGGGCGGGCGTTACCGCTTCCTGCTGCTGGGCGCGGTGTCCGTGGCCCTCATATTCTTGAGCAGCAGCGCCGTCTCTCTCTTCACCTTCCCGGCGCTCGCGCTACTGGCAGCTGCGCTGGCCTGGCGAGAGCGAACCCGTGCTGCCGCGATCCGAGGCGGATGGCTCCTCTTGCTGGGGATCGGGCTGGCGGCGTTCTTCGTGTTGCCGGCGCTCGTCGAGACGAAGTTCGTGCACATCGAACGGCGGCAGGAGCGAATCGATTGGCACGACCACTTCGTCTACGTCTGGCAGTTCTTGTACGGCGCCTGGAGCTACGGGACGTCTGTGCCCGGCAGCGGCGACGGACTGAGCTTCGCGCTGGGCTTCGCGCACTGGGGCGCGGTGGTTGTGGCGCTGGCGGTGATGGGGCGGCTGTGGCGTACGGCGCGGCGGACGGCCACGGTGGTGGCGGTGGCGCTGGCGGTGCTGCTGGGGGCGCTGTTCTTCTCGAGCAACCTATCGCAGCCGCTGTGGGAAGTGCTGACCCCTCTGTACCCGCTGCAGTTTCCGTGGCGCTTCCTCGAGCTTGCGGCCGTGAGCACGGCGTTCCTCTTCGGCGCGCCCTTCCTGCTGCTGCGCGCCCGGCCGCGCGCGGCGTACGGCCTGATGGCGCTGGTGATCGGCGCGGTGCTGCTCTTTAGCCTGCCGCACGCGCATCCGCCGGACCACCTGCCTCTCAGCGAGGCCGACTACAGCCCGACTAACATCGCCGTGAACCGCATCCCGGCGACGGCGCGCGAGTTCGAGCCGATCTGGGTGACTCAGTTCCCCAGCGCTACGCCGACGCAGAAGCTGGAGTTCGTGCAGGGCAAGGCCAACATTGTGACCAGCCGCGTCTCGCCGTTTAATTACAGCTTCGGGATATCCGTGACTAGCACAGCGCTCGTACGGGTGAACACGTTCTACTTCCCGGGTTGGCAGTTGTACGTGGACGGGGTGCGGCGGGAGATTCAACACAGCAATCCGCAGGGGCTGATGGAGTTCGCCCTGACGCCGGGCGGGCACATTGTGGAGCTGCGCTGGGGGAGCACGGTGGCGCGGACATGGGGCTGGTGGCTCTCGGCGTTGGCTCTGCTGTTGCTGGTGGCGACGCCGTGGCTGGGCGGCCGCGGCCTGGGGCTTCTCAGGCGGGCGAGGGCACGGGTGAGACGCGCCTGGCCCGCCCCGGCCGACAGCGCCGCGCGCCGCGCTCGCCGGGCCAGGCGCGCCGGATTATTTCGCGGGGTCCGATTCTTCCGTGGCGCCCGGACAGGCAAGGCAGGCCGCCCCGAAGGAAAGGGGCCAGGCCGATGGTCGGCTCAGACCAAGGGGGCGATCGGAATCTACCTTCTGCTTCTCGCCCTGTACCTGGCAACTAGTCCGGGTCACTTCTTCAGCACGGAGGAGGTAGCGGTCTACGAGACGGGGAAGGCCATCGTCGAGGACGGTAACCTGGAGATTCCCGCGATCCAGGACGGTGTTCCACGAAACGGCAAATGGTACTCGATTTACGAACCCGGGCAGGCAGTGGCTTCGATCCCGCTGTATGTCGTCGGGAGTGTCACGGAGTCGGTCAGCTCGCCCGCGGTCGAGTCCTACCTGGCGGGCGACCAGAACTATGACGTGCGCCGTGTTTTCGGCGGGACAGTGCCGATCTTCTTTGTCTCGCTGTTCAACCAGCTGGTGACGCCGCTGCTCTGCGTGCTGATCTATCTCTTCTGCTTGAAGCTGGGGTTCTCGTTACGCGCGTCCTTCGCTACCGCTATCGTCTTTGGAGTCGGCACGTTGGCCTGGTCGCAGGCCGCGGAGTACTTCCAGCATCCCCTGGAGGCACTCTTCCTGTTGGCGGCGGTCTATGTGCTGTTCTCCCGCCGCTACACACTCAGGCCCAGGGACGTTCTGTTAGCCAGCGCGCTGCTGGCGTGCGGCGTACAGACGCGCTTCAGCCTGGTGGTGACAGTCCCCCTGCTTTTTGGCTACCTGGCATGGATTCGCCTGCGCGCAATCGAAGCCCGGTCAGGCGCCGCGGCCTGGCCCGGCTCGGTCGTCTCGAGACTCCGGTCCCTCCTGGCGAGGGAGGGGTGGAGCGTACCTCGAGGGGAGTGGCGGTACATTGCGCTCTTCGCTATTCCCCTGGTCGTGGCGTTGGGCCTATCGTTCTGGCTCGCTTACTTCCGTACCGGAGACTGGCTGGCGATCCACGGTGGCGGCCGGGGGGTCGAGGCAGCGGGCGGCTTTTCACCGGCATACATTCCCACGGGCATCGCCAGTCTCCTGCTTAGCCCCGGGCGCAGCCTGTTTCTCTATTCTCCTCCGGTCCTGGCGGGCGCATTTGCGTTCCGCCGCTTCTGGAAGGAGCACACGGATGTAGCCGTGCTCTTCCTGGGCATCGCTCTTGCCTATCTTCTGCTCTATTCATCGTTCCAGTACTGGCAGGGCGGCTTGTCCTGGGGCCCGCGCTATCTCTACCCGGCCTTCCCGTTTCTGATCATTCCGGTCGCTTACCTCTTCGAGAAGAGGACCTGGACGGTATTAGTAGGGCTGCTGACTGCGCTGGGTGCGGCGATTTCGCTGCTGGCCGTGTCGATCAACCCGAGCCTCGCGACGCAGGGCCAGCCACCGCACAACTATCACTACCTGTGGACGCTCGACGAGAATCCGATAGTGCTGCACTTCAAGGACTTCTTTGCGGGGCGCCACTTTGACCTCTGGCTGCAGTACGTCTTGCACGACCAGGGGACCGGTTGGTTCGTGGCGACGGCGCTCTTCTTGGCTCTGATCGCGGTGGCGGGACTGTTGGTGCTGAGGAGCGCCGGCATCGTGCCCTGGCCCAGCGGCGGCGGGGGCGTTGACCGTGAGGGCGAGACCGACGCTCAGATCTAGATCGTGAGCTCGGCGACTGCGGTCGCCGAGCTCACGGCCTAACTACTGACCGTTGATCACCCTGAGACGGCTGAACGGCCGTCCATTTATGTCGTTGATGACGCCGACGACTGTGCTCCCGGTGTCAGGGCCCGAAGAAATCCGGTCCAGGATGTATACCCCGGCTACGCGACAGATCGGGGAGTTAACCCCCTCGATGACCGAGTAGCGTTCCGGACGGAGATACCAGTAGACCTGCTGACGAAAGGTATTGATCGGCACAACACCGGTACGCTCCCCAAGACAAACGACACCCCCGGGCGGCACCGCGCGATCGGCGAGCTCAAGCGCGGCGCCGACCCCGTAATACCAGTCGGCAGCCGAGACGACCGGGTATTCGTTAAAGTACTTGTCGAAGTCTCTCGCCGCTTCGACGACGCTGGCGGTCAAGAAGATCACGGCAAGACCGACAGCGAGGGCAGGGGCGACGGAGCGCGCCTTTTCCCAAAGCCATGTCAGTCCGATGGCCGTGATCATAAGCAGCGGCGGCAGGGCGAAGATGCCTCGGGCGAAATAGGGCACGCCCGAGGCATCGTTGGTCAGCCCCGTCGGTAGCGCCCCCAGCACACACCAAATGAGGAGAAAGACCTCCGGCTTGGAACGCCGGCGCAGCAGCAAGATCAACCCGGCAAGCAAGCCCGGCGCCAGCGAGGCGAAGAGCAGCGGTGTGTTGGGATGAATGCGAACAATGGGCGCCGCACTCCAGAAGAACCAGCGGGGGTTCCAATGCTCCAGGTAGTTCCTGCAGGCAAGCCATATCGTGTCAGGATTCACGCCATCCGCGAAGACGAATATGAGGCGCGCCCTGTATGTAAAAAGAGGCTCGGTGAGGAGGGTCAAGATGTACGGTAAGAGAATGACAAAGGCGATTCCGACGCCGATGAGCAGGGCCCGCATGTTTTCGCGGCGCGCCGACTGTAGGTGGAGCAATACGATTGTTACGCCCAGGAGGACATTCACCAGCAGCGCCGGTTGGTAGGTATAAGCGCCGAGCGCAAGGACTACGACGCCAGCCGCTGTCAGTCTCGGACGCGGACCGCTGAGCCCCAGCCAGAGAAGACCGATGCCGCCAAGTTGGAAGGGGAGAGTCGATGCCGGCTCCCAGCCGATGCGGCCGTAGTGGACGGCCCACGGAACCACGGCGAAGAACGCGGCGGCAAGCAGCGCCTCGACCCGCCTCCTGCCTAGCGCTCGCATCAGCCACGCAATCAGTGCGGTGGTAAGAACGCCGTAGAGCGCAGCGGGCAATCGAACAGCAAGTGTCGTATGGCCCAGGACGGCTTGAGTAAGTATCGTCGGCACAAAATAGAGGGGCTGCTTGATTTCGAGGCGCGTGACGAGGAAGGGCAGGTGAGTATCTTCGATGTCGTGTCCTGTAGTCACCAGGCTCCAGATTGAGGCGGCGGGGGCCAATTCATCTTCAAAGAGCTCAGGGGGGTTGCTGGTCAGGTGATACGTGCGGACGCCGAAGGCTACTGCCAACACGACACAGAGGGCCACGAGATACGCGGGAGGCAGACGGCGAGTCATTTGCTCCGCCACATTATGGCGAGGCAGAGTGCGGCGGGCAACGAAAGGGGGAGCTGCGCCGGGGGAGTAGGGCGACGAAGTTCGTTTGGCAGTCTTCGGTTCTTCGGGCGCGCGGATGGCCCGACCGGAGCGCCGCCGATCCAATGACACCCGCGGCTGCAATGCTGGCGGCGCTCAGAAACCGCCCCAGTCCAACGAGCGCGTGAGGTCTGAGTAGTCGTCCGTCAGGACGTAGCCGCCGCCGGGGGACAAGGTGAACTGCAGGTCGAGGAACGGGGTGACGTCTCCGATCTGACCGGCGATGAGCCAGGTGGAGTTTGCCGCGGCGAACTTGTCCTGGGCTTCCGGGGTGGCGAGCGCGTTAACGGAGACCGCCGTGAGGCCGAGCGAGCGAGCCGTCGCTGCGACCGGTGGGACGAGGTCGTAGTAACGATTGGAGAGATGGAAGGCGAGGATGCCACCGGGCTTCAGAGCGCGGAGGTAAATTCCCAACGCTTCCTTCGTCAGCAGGTGGGCAGGAATCGAGTCCGAGGAGAATGCGTCGAGGATGAGAAGATCGTACGTGCCTGCGGGAACACCCTCGAGCGACAGGCGTGCGTCGCCGAGGACGATTTTAGGCGTCACCGCGCAGTTCGCGAGGTACGTGAAGTACTTCGGGTTGCGAGCGATGTCGACGACCGCTGGGTCGATCTCGAAGAACGTTAGCTGGTCCCCCGGCTCGGCGTAAGTGGCGATTGTGCCTGCTCCGAGGCCAACGACGCCGATGCTCACGCCCTTTGTCTTTGCCCGGACGTTCTTGAAGATGCTGCCCAGCGGTCCAACGCGAGAGTAGTAGGACGTGGGCTCCTTTCGCCTGTCGTCCGTGAACTGCAGGCCGTGGAGAGTCGTTCCGGAGAACTCCTGGTGCTGGTCTGCCGTCGCGCGCACCTCTACCACGCCGAAGAACGTCCGCTCGCGGACCAGCGGGCTGCTCCAGGTGATCGCCATGAGGAAGACCAACGCGATCGGGGCGGCCACTGCCAGGAATTTGGGCGTGAAGGCGAGGAAGACGACGACCGCGCCGACGAGGAGCATGTTGCGCACGTCGACCGCCAGAGCTGGTGCCCGGGCGTCGACCAGCAGGTAGATCAGCGTGGCAACAACCGCGTACGCGAGGACGCGCAGTAGCGCGCCGGTGAGGGCGATCCGCGCGAGGCGGACGCGGTAGGGGCTGACCCGCGGGAGCGGCGGCCTCTTTTCGCCGGGCAGGAGGACGAGCACGAGGAGGCCGGCGACGATCAGCAGCGGGTACTCGTAGATGTTGTTGAAGATGACCGGCGCGACGAGCGAGACGAACGCCGTGCCGAGCGCGCCGCCGGCGGTGAGGATGAGGTAGAAGCGCGTCAGCTGCCCGGCGGCGGGCCGGTCAGCCGCCAGCCGGCCGTGAATCGCAACGGCGAGGACGAAGAACGCGCCGAACTCGACGCCCATGAGCGCCAGCGGAGGAAAGCCGCCCGGCTTGATGAAGGGGAGCCAGAGGAGCGTCGCGGCGACGGGCACCAGCCAGTCGCAGGCGCGGACGAGGGGGCGGCCGCGGCCGGCGAAGGCCACCACGAAGCTCGCCAGGTAGACGGCCAACGGGCCGATCCAGATCAGCGGAGCGGAGATGAGGTCGGTCTGGAGGAAATTGGTTGTGGCGGACAGGAGGCCCGCCGGCACTAGCGCCGCGACCAGCCAGACCGCCTGACGACGCCCAGAGAGGGCCGCTGGGTGCTCAGGTGCCACTTTGGCCGGGGCCGTCGCCTGACGCAGGCTGAGCACGATTATGAC
This sequence comes from Dehalococcoidia bacterium, assembly GCA_041487235.1. Classification (GTDB taxonomy): domain Bacteria; phylum Chloroflexota; class Dehalococcoidia; order SM23-28-2; family RBG-16-64-32; genus JBGPMY01. The sequence continues at coordinate 3,762 of JBGPMY010000004.1, read as the reverse complement.
AAGTGCAGCGGCGTAGACGGCGAGGCCGATGATCAGCAGGACGCGCTGGTCCGAGAGGCCGATGTTCGGCGCGATCAGGAACGGGTAGGCCAGAAGGCCGAGGAACGAGGCCCCGTTGGAGACGGCGAACAGCCACCACGGGTTGTCCTGCCGCGCCGCGTACCAGGCCGAGAGCAGCGGCGTGGTCGTGGCGAGCAGGAAGGCGGGCGCACCCGCGATGACGCCGAGGACGAGCAGGACGTTGAGCGCCGCCGGCATGCCGGACACCCGCAGCGAGGCGAGGTGCGTGGGCGCGAGAACGGCGACAACCACTACGGCAACGGCGAGGGTGAGCTGGACAGCGCCGGCTACGCGGAAGGGAAGGCGGGTGGCGGCGAAGTGGGCGTAGACGTAGCCGAGGAAGAGCACCGCGGTGAAGAAGCAGAGGCTGGTGGTCCAGACGGCGGGCGCGCCGCCGAACACCGGCAGGACGAGCCGCCCGGCGCGCAGCTCCAGGCTGAAGAGGAGGAAAGCCGAGAGCCCGATGGCGGCGACGAACGCCCAGCGCTGGACGTCCACGCCGGACCGCCCGAGCGACGGGCCGGGCGATCTCCCGAGAACCTCAGATTGACTCATGCGTGTTAGCTGATTCTAGCCCAAAAGAAAGCTGCGGGCTGTTTGGCCCGCCGTCTCCCGCTCAAAGCGGCGGCGGCTCCCGCCGATATGATGATGCGGCCTTATGCGCTACACTGCGGAAAGGCAAGACCAGATGAGCGAATTGCACCCAGCATGACGAACTCGCCCACCATCAGGAGGCTGGCCGTGAGCCTGGGAGCGCTGGTGCTCGCGGGTACCCTGGCCTGGAGCGCCAGCGCGGCGAGCGGCCAGGACGAGATCGGCAGTATGGTGATCGTGGCGCAGCAAGATGCACACATCAGCGCCGACGTCGCCACGACTGACGACCCGCAGGGTCTGCGGGACAAGAACTACGGCTCGCAGCAGTTCCTCGCGATCTCTTACTCGAACAAGGTCCAGGGCAACGAGCAAACCGTGTCGGTCGCGCTCACGAAGTTCGACACGGCGCCGGTGAAGGACCTGACAGTGCAATCCGCCACCCTCCAACTCTTCGCGCAGCGGGCGGACCTGAACCAGCCGGTGCGGCTGGTGGATGTGAGCGCAGTCCAGGGCGACTGGAGCGAGGCCAACCTCACCTTCAACAACAAGCCTGCATGGTCGGCGACCCCCCTCTCCACGGCAGCGGTCTACGGCGGCGGCCTGTGGTACTCCTGGGACGTCACCTCCACGGTGGCCGGGGCCACGGGCGGAACCGTCAGCTACGTCCTGGGCCTGCGCACGCTGGAAGACGGCAAGGCGGAGCAGGTGCTGTTCGCCAGCCATGAGGCCAGCGGCGCCAACGCGCCCCGGCTCGTCGTGACCTACAGCGTCCAGGCAAGCGGGACCCCTGCCTGGGAGGTGGCGGGGGGAGCGACGGCGGCAACAGCGTTGCTCCTGATCGGCGGGTTCTTGCTGGTGACGCGTTTTCGCCGAAGCGTCCGGAAACGATCGGCAGCCGTCACGAATCCTGGGTCAGCACCCGACGCGGGCAGCGTCTCCGCGCCTCCAGAATAGCGCCAGCCAGCCTGCTCATCGCCCACCGACTCGATGTGGTGTTCGTCAGTTGCCAGCTCGGCCAGGCCAACGCCAACGTGACACTCACGTCTGCGTCACCCTCCCGAAACCGCTTGCTCTGCTGGCGAGAGCGGCGGGCCAAGTGGCCCGCCGCTCTCTGCCTTAATACGTGATGGCGTTAGTAGACCTGCACGATGATGCTGGTGGCGTCGGCGATCATCGTTCCGGCGGCGCTCGCCTTGTATTGAGCGCTGAAGGTCGTGGTCGCGCTTGTCGTCACCAGGAACGAGGAACTGCCGGAGAATCCGCCTGTGTTGTCTATGACCTTGCCGGCTCGGTCATTCCCGACCGCCTTCGTGTTGGAAGCGGTAATGGTTGCGCCACCCGTCGCGGTCAGAGCCATCCAGCAGCCGTCGTCGTTCGCCAGCGTGTGGCAGTCGAGGAAGATCGTCACGAGCACCGTGTGCGCGCCTGTCACCGTGATCGACGGCGCTGTAACTCCGTCGCTGAACCCGCCGTACGTCGCGGAGGCGGTGTTGCCGGTGATATCGGTCACCGTGCCGCCAGAAGCGGTTGCACCCTGCGAAGTGCCTGCCTTCAAGTACGAAACCGTAGTCCCACCCACTGCGGAGACGGTGAAGGTACCGTCGTACTGGGCGTCCGCCGGGCTTAGGGCCACGACGATGGTTTCGCCAACCAAGATGCTGTGGGCCCCAATCGTCAACGTGGCCACAGTGGTCGTCCTCGTCTTGCTCGTGACCGTGTGGGCCGAACCGGTCTCGCTGGCCGTGGCCGGGGTTGCCGTCGTGCTGTCCGCCGAGCACACGAGCGCCCCGCTCGAAATGCTGCTGTAGTGTTGACCGGCCGAACAGGTGGGCGCGCTCACAACACCGAGCGCGGAAGATGTGCCGGTCTGGACAGTCGCGCAGGTCGCAGCGCCCGTGGTGCTAATGCCGGTCGCAAAGACCAGGCCTCCGGCGCACGGACTTAGCGGGGTCGTAAGGGCCAGTGCGGTCGCCGTGATCGAGCCGCCGCCGGTCACGCTGAGCGATCCACTTACGAGAAGAGCGTTCGCGTTGGGGGTAGCTGCGGTAATGCTGCCGAATGGCAGCGACGACGTGCCGGCAGGGGTAGCGCACCCGTTCGCCGCACCCGTCGTAGTGATGCCGGTTGCGAATTGGCCTGCCGCGCACTGGGTCGGGGCGGAGAGCGCGAGTGCACTTGCCGTGATCGAGCCTCCGCTCGCGCTAAGCGTTCCACCAGTGCCGATTACTAGGATGTTCGTGTTCGTGCCACCCGTAATGTTGGCGAACGCGGGGTTGGCGCAATCCTCGGCAACGCCGCTGGCGTCGACGCCCCCCGCGAACTTGGGTGCAACGCAGTTGCCGCCGTTGGCCGCCAGAGCGGCTGCCGTTGTTGCCGCGATTGTGCCGCCGCCGGTCACGCCTAGCGAACCGCTTACGAGAAGAGCGTTCGCGTTGGCGGTAGCTGCGGTAATGCTGCCGAATGGCAGCGACGACGTGCCGGCAGGGGTAGCGCACCCCTCAGCGTTCCCGGAGGCGTCGACACCTATTGCAAACTGCCCGCTAACACTGCAGTTGGTTCCGTTCGCTGCAAGGGCGGCTGCCGTTGTTGCCGTGATCGTACCTCCGCTCGCGGTGAGCGACCCACCAGTGCCGATTACCAGGGCGTTCGTGTTCGTGCCGCCCGCAATATTGGCGAACGCTGGATTGGCGCAACCCTCGGCGTTCCCGCTGGCATCGACCCCTTGCGCAAACTGACTGCCCGGGCAGTTCGTCCCGTTGGCCGCAAGGGCGACCGTGACGCCGGTGTCTCCAGTTGCGCCGGTGTCGCCAACTGCGCCCGTGTCGCCGACTGCGCCGGTGTCTCCTACAGCGCCGGTGTCGCCAACTGCGCCCGTGTCGCCGACTGCGCCGGTGTCGCCGACTGCGCCGGTGTCTCCTACAGCGCCGGTGTCGCCAACTGCGCCGGTGTCGCCGACTGCGCCGGTGTCTCCTACAGCGCCGGTGTCTCCTACTGCGCCGGTGTCTCCTACTGCGCCCGTGTCGCCCACTGCGCCGGTGTCGCAAGCTGCGCCGGTCTCGCCAACTGCTCCGGTGTCGCCTACTTCTCCGTTGTCGCCGACTGCTAAGG
>JBGPMY010000003.1:0-18426 GCA_041487235.1 Dehalococcoidia bacterium | reverse complement strand
GCGTTGGTGTGGGACTGGGGCTCGGCGAAGGCGTGGGAGTGGGCGTAGCCGTGGCCGTGGTGGTCGGCGTCGGTGTCAGTGTCTCCGTCGGCGTAGGAGAGGGAGAAGGCGTCTCGGTTGGAGTCGGCGTGGGCGTGGGGGTCTCGGTCGGGCCGGGGGTGAGTGTGACGGCGGCGACGGTCGGCGTGGGGGTGGGAGTCGCAGCGGCGATGCAAGGGAAGTTCTTGTGCACGTTGTTGGAGAGGAGCTCGTCCCGGACGACCGGCAGGGGGATGGCGTCAACCTGCAGTTCAAAGCAGTGGATACCTTCCTGCCTGCACGTGACCTGATAATCGCGAGTTAGAACAAGGGAGGTGTTGGCCGGAATCGCGTCGATTCGTTCGATCTGACTAAACAGTGTGTCATCGACGGTGTCGCTGTTTTCGTCGGTCAGGAAGTTTATAGACGAATCTCCAGAGCCCGGCACCAGGTAGACCTCGCATTGGCCGGGTGTCGAAATGGAGAGGATATGTGTCTCCACGTTTGCAGCAACGTTGCCGTTGGTTATCGTAACCTTGATCGTCTTCGTTACCGTCGCGTCGACGTCGACCGGGAAGCTCTCCTCCTTCACGACGCCGACAGAGACGTCTGTGTCCGGGCAGCCGTCAGAGTCGGCTACGCCGTCGAGGTCTTCCGGAACTGAAGGGCACTCGTCCGATGCGTTGGCGAGGCCGTCGCCGTCAATATCGGGGTCGCAGGCGTCTCCGAGACCGTCTGAATCCAGGTCGGATTGATCGGGGTTAGGTGTGTCGGGGCAGTTGTCGCCGGGCGTGGTAACCGTATCATCATCCCAGTCAGCCAGGGCGCGGACGTCAACCCGATTGCTCGTCGTATTATTCAGCGTGTTTGGATCAGGGTGGCCGCCGCTGTCCACGGTGGCGGAGATCGTCAGGGAATCCGGTAGGTTAACGGGCGCATTGCAGATTATGCTGTACGGTTTCAGGAAGATCTGAGTCTCACCGGCGCCGAGTGGGGGTGTTTGGAAGGTCAGGCTACTCAGGGAGAGGTTATCGAAAGTGGACTGGTTTCCGCCCACCCACTGTACCTTGCACTGGGGTGGAGAGACGGTGCCGGCGAACAGCGCTGTCAGGTCTACGGTGAGAGTCGACGGGATGGCGCCATTGGTCACGGTGACTGTCACCGTCCGCTGGGTGGAGATGCCGACGTGAATGCGATCGTCCGCTGGGATGCCATCTCCGATGGATTCGTCCTTGGCGATAGTGACCGAGGTGTCATTCGTGGCTGGTCCGCCCGTTGGAGTTGGCGTGAGGGTGAACGCGGGGCTGGCGGTGGATGCGATCGTCGAGGTTGGTGTTGGTGTGGGGGTGACAGCGGGCGTGGGCGTGGGCGTGGGCGTGGGAGTCATGGTCGGCGTGGGGGTGGCCGTTGGCGTGGCGGTTGTAGCCGGGCAGGGCTCGCCTGCTGAGACTAGGGCGTTCTGGATGTTGTTGATAGTGAGTTTGTTGTTGATCGGATCATTCAGCTTGGCGTCCGTCAGTGTGAGGGCGCTGGTGCCAGCGCTGACGGTCCTGATACTGACGCGAGCCAGGATGCCCGCGCCCTCGTTGGCGTCGGTGGCGCCGAAATCGACCGCGGCGATGGTGATTGAGCCGTCGAGGCCCTCAGCGATCGAATCTCCATCGGGGCCGTCGGCGCCGGGGGCGGCACTGAAGCTCGTCGGCGAGCTGAGGTCGGCGCCCATAAGAGTAAGGGGAGTGGAGTCTGTGATGGCGATGATGTGGACCTTGGCTGGGTCAAAGACAAGCGTTACCTGCCAGCCACCCAGGTCGTCGTCGGGGTGCACCTGATCGACGGTGATATCGACGTTGAAGGTGGAACCGGCTGCCGGGAAGACCGGCTTGTTGCCGATGCAGGGCTGAATGCTGCCGACGGTGGTTACTGCGGCGTTCGCGCCGCCCGGACAGCCGTCGTCTGCGACCCCGTCGAAGTCCTGATCAACTCCGTCACCCACGTCTGGGTTGCCTGATCCGTCGTCGCCACACTGACCCGTACCGAACTCGGCGCCGCCGTTGCGGGGTGTGTTGAGCGGGTCCATGTCGATCGAGACGAAGTCTACGACGCCGAGGACAGGCGTGTGACTCGGAGTAGCTGCCGCGCTCGGGCTGGGCGAAGGCGAGGGAGTTGTTGTCGGAGTTGGCGTTGGGGAAGGCGAAGGGGTGGGCGTTGGCGTAGGCGTTGGCGAAGGCGTCGGAGTAGGCGTGGGTGTGGGTGTGGGCGATGGGCTGGGTGAAGGCGAAGGGGTGGGCGTGGGAGTTGGTGTAGGGGTCTCGGCAGGAGTAGACGATGGGGTCTCGGTCGGAGTTGGTGTAGGCGTTGGTGAAGGAGAAGGGCTCGGTGATGGGGAAGGCGAAGGGGTGGGCGTTGGCGTAGGCGTTGGCGTAGGCGTTGGCGAAGGCGTCGGAGTAGGCGTGGGCGTGGGTGATGGGGAAGGTGAAGGGGTGACCGTGGGCGTAACCGTAGGCGTCACCGTGGGTGTAACGGTGGGTGTCACCGTCGGCGTCACCGTGGGTGTAACCGTAGGCGTCACGGTTGGGGTAACCGTGGCTGTGGGTGTGGCGCCGCCCGTGGGCGTGGCCGTTGTAAAGGGGCAGGTTACGCCGCCGGCAGTGATGGCGCCCTGGACGTTGTTGATGGTGAGCGCGGTGTTCACCGGCCTGCTCATTTTGACGTTCTGGAGACTGAGGGGGCTGGTGCCGGTGGTGGTTACGTTCCTCAGGGTGACCCTGGCCAGGATGCCCTCGCCGTGCTGCGTTGACGCGTTGCCGAGGTCAACGGCGGCGATGGTGATGGAGCCGTCAATCCCCTCAGGGATCAGATCGGCGTCGGCCGCGCTGTCTAATGCGGGGTTGGCGCTGAAGCTACTCGGCGGGCTGTTGTCGGCGCCCATAAGGGTAAGTTGGGTGGAGTCGTTGATCGCTGTGACATTGACAAAGGTGGGGTCGAAGATGAGGTCCGCCTGCCAGCCTTCCAGGTTATCGCTAAGGTGGACCTCGTCCTCGGTGATGTCGACAACGTAGTTGGTGCCGAGGGCCTTGCTGATGCAGGCCTGTATCGTTCCCACGGTTGCGAAGAACGGCGGCGCTGGCACGGCCGCAATACCGCTTCCGGGACAGCCGTCGTCGACAACCGTGTCGGCGTCGTCGTCGACGCCGTTGCCGGTGCTCGGGTTGCCGGCGCCGTCGTCGCCGCAGTAGCCTACCGAGATCTCGGCGTCTCCGGGACAGCCGTCGTTCTTGACCCCGTCGAGGTCCTCGTCGACGAGGTTGCCACCCATGGGGCTGCCGAAGCCGTCATCGCCGCACTGGGTAGTGCCGAACTCGGCGCCGCCGTTGCGGGGGGTGTTGAGGGGGTCCATGTCGATGGAGACGAAGTCCACCTGGCCCAGGGTGGCGCCGTGGTTGGCTAAGACGCTATCGAAGGCCTGCCGGCCGAACAGGGCGAAGCCGATGACCAGCAGCAGGCCAACGAGTACCAGAGATAGTGGAGCTAGATGCCGCGTTCCACGCCACAAACTTCGCACCTCCGCGTCGTCGCTCTATAAACTGAAAGTTAACCGCTTATCCGCTTAGTTGTCAATACAAGAGCGCGGTTGTACTACCCCATATAACAATGGAATTTGTTCAGCGTTTCAGGCCCCGCTTAATTCGCGGGCGCCGATAACGCTCTGGGCGCGGATTGACACAGTGTCGAGCGAATAGGATTATCGAATTCGATTGTCCGGAAAGAATCGGAGAGTGCGAGCAGTCTTGGTAGCGATCCCGGCGGCCCGACGACGGCATAGGCGTATTCCGGCGTCGCAGGAGAGGCGGTAGGTCAGTGCGAATGGTCCTGGTCCTCATGTGTGTAATGGCCCTTGGGTTGGGCCTGCTGGCGACAGCCTGCGGCGGCGGTGGCGGGCCCACCGGATCGCCGCACCGCACCGCCGCTCCTTCGGTCCCCTTGGTGGCGAGCCCTTCCCCGGGACCCACGCCTGCCAACGGCATCGATTTGGCCTCCGCAGAGACGCTGTTTACGGCTGAAACGGCGGGGATTAGTGACATACAGACGGGCGTGTCGCCCCTGGCCAGCGGCGACTTCAACGGGGACGCCGTGGCGGACCTGGTCATCGGGGCGCCCTTCGCCGATGGTCCAGGTGAGGGTCGCGGGCACGCGGGCGCGGCGTACGTGATCTTCGGGGCGGCCAGCCTGGCCAAAGACGTAAAGCTATCGGAGTCCACTGTCGGCCTCATCGTCTACGGCGCTAAGCAAGAGGATAACCTGGGGCTGGGCCTGGGCGCGGGGGACATAAATGGAGACGGGATCGACGATCTGATCGTTGGCGCGCCCGGGGTTACCGCCGGCCGCGATCCGAGGACGGACCAGGGGCGAGCCTACGTGTTCTTCGGGTCGCGCAGCCTGGGCGGGAGCATCGACCTGGGGGCGGCCGACGCTTTCAACTTCGTAGTCACGGGCGCGGAGGGGTTCAGCCGCGTGGGGGAGGCGATCGCCACCGGCGATGTGAACGCCGACGGGATAGCTGACCTGGTTCTGGGCGCCCCCTTCGCAGGGCGACAGGCCGGCGCCCCGCCGGGTGGGCCGCGCACGGAAGCGGGGGCGGCCTACGTCGTCTTCGGCTCTCGTTCCCTCAGCGGCGAGGTGAACATCGCCTTTGACGATCCCGATTTTGCTGTCAGCAACGATGAGACGTTCAGCCAGTTTGGCGTAGCAGTGGCTTCCGGAGATGTCAACGGCGACGGCGTCGATGATGTCGTGGTGGGGTCGCCGCAGAAGGATTTTGCGGGAAGGGATGGTTCCGGCGTCGTCTATGTGTACTACGGCTCGCGCAGTCTGAAGGGCAAGACGACCTCTGCCGAGGCCAACGTGACGATCGTGGGAGCCCAAGCGGGAGACGGCCTGGGTGATCGCGTGGCGGCGGGTGATTTTAACGGTGATGGCGTGGACGATGTGTTGCTGTCCGCCCCAATGGCGGATGGCCCGGAGGACACCCGCCAGGTTGCGGGCGAAGTCTCCCTGCTGCTAGGCCCGCTCAGCGCCGGGACGATAGATCTGTCTACGCAGGCGGCGGACGCGGTTATCTATGGAGCGCGCCCCGGCGACTCCTTCGCGCTCTCCATCGCCGTGGGGGACATAGACAAGGACGGCCGCGACGACGCGATCTTCGGCGCGCCTCTGGCCAATGCGCTGGGCAACTCCCGCCCGACCGGCGGGGAGCTCTACGTCTTCTACGGCGACCGGCTGGCGGGGGTCATTGATCTGCAAAAGGACATTGATAGGTTTGCGGATGTGGCGGGCGCCGAGCCGGGCGACCAGTTGGGCTCCGGCGTCGCGCTCGCCGACCTGAACGGCGACGGCGCACCGGAGCTGGCGGCGAACGCCTCCCGATCATCACAGGAGGATGCGAGGCCGGGCAAGGTTTACGTCGTCTCGCCTCCCGCTAGATAGAGCCAGAGCCCCTCGTCTCAGCGGCTGAGGATGATGTACGCTTCTCCGGCGTCCGTGCGGGCGTTGTCAGGGCCATCCGCGAGCACGGCGCCGGCGATGAGGTCTTGTTTGCCGTCTCCGTTGAAGTCGCCGGAAGCCAGCGAGAAGCCCAACTCGTCGCCGGCCTCCTCGCCGAAGATCGACAAGTCCGGCTCGTGGGTGTTCAAGTCGATAAGCCCACCGAGGTCGTCGCGCCCGAAGATAACGTAAGCTTCGCCGCCTTCGTGGCGCCCGTTAGCGCAGCTATCGCCTAAGGGGGCGCCGGCCACGATGTCATCGATGCCGTCACCGTTGATATCGGCTGCCGCGACCGTGAAGCCAAGGCTGTCTCCAGCGTCAGCGCCGACGATCGTCAGGTCCGGCGTGTCTGTGGCCAGGTCCAGAGACGGAGGCAGGTCGGTCCGCCCGAACAGGATGTGCACCTCTCCGGCATTGTTGCGGCTGTCCTGAGGCCCGTCGGCGTCGCGAGCGCCGATGATGGCGTCGCTGATGCCGTCCCCGTTGACGTCGCCGGCTGCTGTGAAGTGTCCCAGCCCGTCGCGGCTCCTGGCGCCACGGATGCGCGTGAAGCCCTGGCCGGAGAGCAGGTCCAGGCTGCCTCCGCCCGCCGGTAGGGGCACGATGTAGGCTTCGCCGGCGTTCAGCCGGTCCGCCTCTCCGCCCTCCGCGAAGGGAGCGCCCAAGACCAGATCCTGCCGGCCATCGCCGTTCACGTCGCCCGTCGCGATGTGGTTGGGCAGAGAGTCCTCGGAGTGGGCGCCGAAGACGGTAAATTCGGGCGCCTGCTTGCTCAAATCTATTGTCCCGCGCAGGTCGCGGGAGCCGGGCACCACGTACACCTCTCCCGCCCGCGGGCGGCTGCCGTCAGGCCCGGAGGCGGCGATGGCGCCGATGATAACGTCGGCTGCTTCATCGCCTGTCACGTTGGACGCGGCCACCAGCACGCCGGCGAAGTCGCCGGCGTCTTTGCCGACGATGGTCACGTCCTGCTGTCCGAGGGTGGTGTCGACGACGCCCGCCAGACCGCGACGCCCGAAGATGACGTATGTCTTCCCAACCTGGGCGCGCTCCTGGTAGGAGGCGAAGCGCGCTCCCGCCACGATATCGTCGATGCCGTCCCCGTTGACGTCGGCGGCAGCCACGCTCAGCCCGAAGTTGTCCTGCGCCGCCTCGCCATAGATAGTGAGGCCGGCGTCCTGGCCGACATCGACCGTCTTGGGCAGGGTATCGGAGCCGAAGATGACGTAGGCCTCGCCGCTATTGGTGCGGCTGTTGGCCGGCCCATCGGCCAGCGGAGCCCCTACCAGGGCGTCGTCAAAGCCGTCGGCGTTGAAGTCGCCGCTGGCCAGCGAGAATCGGTCCGCCAGGTAGTCAATGGTGTAACGGCCGTAGATACGGGAGTCCTCTCCGCCTTGCGCCAGGTCTAGGACGCAACTCGCCTGGGGCGAGGCGGAGCGAACTGTTCTGTCCGGCGGGGCAGATTGGGTGGGGCTAGCAGGTGAGGGACCGTTGCTAGCGCAAGCTATGGTGGTAGCCGCTAACAGGACCGCCGGGAGGAGGAGATCGAGTCTCTGACGCACCTCACTGCTTAGCGCCGATGTGCAAGTCGTCCCAGTAGACGTCGGCTTCCAGCGGTCCCTCCGTAGGCTGCTTGCTGTCGTATCTGACCTCGAACAATACCCGTATCTTCGTGAAGTTCTGCGGAAGGGCACCCCAGGCGTTCAGGAAGTCCTCTTTGAGGTTTCGCTGGAAGGGCACCCATTCTCCTTCCTTTGGTTGTTCCTTACTGAGATACACGAACTTGGCGTTGAGGATAGGGAACGGGTCCTGGTCTATGCCACCCAGGAGGTAGCGGATCTGGTAGTTGGGGCACTTGCTGCCGTCCGGGCAAGGAGGAAGGTTGTCAGGGCTGAAGGCTATGACTACGAACTGGAGGTACTGGTTCTTGGTGTTCTTCTTCCAGTTCTCTAGGAAGTAGTTGCCTGAGATGAACTCCGGCCAGTCTTTGGGAGAGATCTCCTGGACCAGGTAGCGGATGTCTGTCACCGGGGAGTCCTGGTTGGCCCGCATTTGCACGTGGGCGCTGGTGGAGCCGGAGTGGGCCTTATCTGTGGAGAGGGCGAAGTCTGGTGGCTTCAGGGAGAACCAGGGGCCCCGGCCATCTTCGAATCCGCCGTCACCGAACAGGTTGCCCGAAGCATCGGGCAGGGACTCGGTAGCTTTCGGGGTGGTAGTGCTCTGGCCCCCTGAGGCGGCGGGGCTGGCCTGGATCGTGGGACTGGCGCTGCCCCCCCCGTTGCCGTCACCACCGTCGCTGCTGCACGCCGCTGCCAGCGCAACGAGAGATAGGAGCGCCGCACAGAGTCTGAACGCCGAGCGCGAGGGCATCACTTCGGTAATCTTACGGGGCAGGTGTTCAGCGGGTCAACGTGTTGGGGCCAAGTGTGAAATTAGAGGGACCCCGACGCTCGCGGCCGCTTCCGGAGCGGGCTACGACGTGAAAGCGGGGGCTAGCCTCCAGTTAGGCAGCGAACCAACTCCTGGGCGTTGGCGCGCATCATCTCGATGTAGGTATCAGCGTCGCCGTCGACCTGATCACTGTAGAGGGAGCAAAGGACCACGCCCGCCCTCTTGGCAGTCTGCTCCATCGTGCCCGCGTCCGGACCGCGATCAGCGAAGATTGCCGGGACTCCTTCGCTCTGTATCTTGGCGACCAGGGCGTCCAGCTGGCTCTGGGTGGGCGTCTCCCCAGGGGTCGGGGCGACGAATCCCAGCACCTCCAGCCCGAACCGCTGCGCAAAGTGGGAGAAGGAGTCATGGCTGGTGACCAGCTTGCGGTGTGTCTCTGGTATAGAACCCACCTCCTGAGCTACGTCCCGACTCAGGAGCGTCAGCTCGTCCTTATACGCATCGGCGCGCTGGCGGTACTCCTGGATGCCATCGGGATCGACTATCTCCAGGGAGTCTCTGGTGGCATCGACGTAGACCTTGGCGGCCTCCACGTCCAGCCAAAGGTGGGGGTTGTCGCCCGCCGCCTGGGCCGTGATCGGCGGCTGCTGCTGCGGCGCGGAGGGCGAGGGCACGCTGCCGGCGTAGTTGATGAGTTGGGCCGTGCCGCGGGCTTGCTGGAGGATGAAGTCCGTTGCCGGTTGTTCCAGGCCCAGGCCGTTGAAGAGAATGAGGTTCGCCGCTTTGATTTCGGTTGCGGCCTCGTCCTGGGGCGCGAAGGTGTGAGGGTCGGCATCGGCCGGTATCAGAGCAGTCACGGTGACGCGGTCTCCACCGACGCGGCAAGCGAAATCGGCAAACACCGGCAGAGTAACAACTACGCGGACGGGCCCGCCGCTGCAGCCGACGTCCGGCCCACCGCCGCCACAGGCGGCGGCCAGTGTCGCCGCCAGCGGGACCATCGCCAGTAGAAGCTTGGCTCTTGCCGCGATCTTCATCGCCCGCAGCGCATCAACTACCGGTAGCCCCTGAGAGGGCGCCTCAACTACCCCCCGTGGCAGTAGGCTCACCAGTGGGCAGCGGCGCCGTCGATGGCCCGGGCCCAACTGATCGCGGCACGGTGAAACGCAGCGTGACAGCGGTATACGGGGTTGCGCCGCCGATGGTGACGATTGTGGCCGACCCTTGTATCGGCTGGTCAAGGTGCGCGAAGTTGATCAGCAGCAGGTTCTGAGTGGGCCCGCCCGACTCGGCCAGTACCTTCCAGGGGGGGTTGGCGAGCGCATCGCGGTAAAAGTCGCCCACGCTCTGAAGTGAGTCGCTTGTCTGGAGGACGGCGATGGCCTGGTCGGCATAGCGATAACTGGCGCTCAGAGTGGTGTTGGGGTAAGCGGGGAAGTCCTCCGGATAGTCCGCTGGAAACTGGACGAGAGACGTCTTGGCGGCGGGGCTTGCGTCCTCGGAGTCAGTATTGCCTCCCTTGTCGTCGCCGCCGCACGCCGCGAGCGCCACGGGGAGGAGAAGCCCCAGCAGGAGGGTGGCGCCTATTCGCTGAAACACCAAACTGCGTCTCCGGTTCTCGGCATAAGTGTTACTTACACTAGCAAGCGGCTGCAATAGGGGCAAGCACGCGGCCCGCTGTTGAAGACCGGCCAGTAGCCTACTTGCGGCGGACGAATATGATGTAGGCCTCTCCGCAGCCCTGGCGCTGGTCGCCCGGGCCGTCTGCGCCGGGCGCGGAAGCCAGGATGTCGCTGAGGCCATCTCCGTCCATATCGCTGGCCAGGAGGGCGCGCATGCCGAAGACCTGGTTGCCTAGGTCGTCGCCGGCATCGGCGCCGTAGAGGACGAGATCTGCGTCGGAGACCGTGGGGGGATACAGCAGAGGACTCCGGCCAAAGAAGACGTAGACGGCGCCCGCGCTGGGCTTGGCGCCTGTTCCATCGGCGGCCCGCGGCGCGGCGATGATCGCGTCATCGATACCGTCCCCGTTCAGGTCGCCGCTGGCCACGCTGCGCCCCAGCCTATCGCCGGAGGCTCCGCCGTAGATGACCGGGCTTGCCCCGCTGGCGACGTCGATCAGCCCTGAGATCTGCGCCGAGCCGGGCACAATGGCCGCCTCCCCCGCCAGGTCGCGCGAGTTGGCCGGACCGTCGGCGCTGACGGCGCCGAGGAGGACGTCGTCGACCCCGTCGCCGTTCAGGTCGCCGCTGGCGATGGAGTGGCCCATCTGGTCGCCGGGATCTACGCCGAGTATGGTGGCCGCTTGCCCTCCAGTCGCGAGGTCGATGACGTGAGCCGGTGGGCCTGGGATGACATATGTCTCCCCGGCGGACTCGCGGTCGTTGCGGGGACCGTCGCCGAAGGTGGCGACCACCAGAAGGTCGGCTGTACCGTCTCCGTTGACGTCTCCCGCTGTCAGGCCTTCGCCCAGGCGGTCGTCGGGCCGCGCCCCGAAGATGGTGACGTCCTGGTGGCCTGATCTCAGGTCGACGCTCTGAGGTTGCGGCGAGCCGAGTATCACGTAGACCTCTCCGGCGTTGGAGCGTGCGTTGTCGGGGCCGTCGGCCCAGAAGGCCCCGATGATGAGGTCAGCGTGTCGGTCGGCGTTGACGTCGGCGGCGTCCAGAGCGAAACCCGCCAGGTCGCCGGCGTCGGCGCCGTAGATGACTACGTCCTGGCGATCTTGCGCCAGGTCCACCTCTCTCGTCTCTTTCCCCAGGCGACTGGACCCCAGCAGCACGTACACCTGGCCGGAGTCCGGGCGATCGCCGGATGCGCCATCGCTCAGGGGGGCGCCGAGGGCGAGATCGTCGATGCCATCTCCGTTGAAGTCGCCAGCAGTCAAAGACCGGCCGAGCTGGTCGCCGCTGGCCGCGCCGTAGATCGCAAGGTCGTACTGGCCGGCGGCGGGGTCACGTTCGCCGGAATCGAAGGGCCCCAGGAAGATGTACGCCTCGCCGGCGTCGGGACGGCTGTTGCTCGGGCCATCGGCCAGGGCGGCGCCCAGCACAAAGTCCACCTTCGTATCGCCATTGAAGTCGCCGGTCGCCATGGCCGCGGCGCTATCGCCCGGATCAGCGCCGTAGAAGGTGACGCGTTCCCCGATCTGGACGGCGGGGCCCGGCGTGGGGGGCTCCCTGGTGGAGGCCGGCGAGGAGGTCTCGGCTGGCGAGGGGCTGGAAGTCGGCGTGCCGCCATGGCTGTCGTCGCTGCCACAGGAACCGCTGGCGATGAGGAAGACGGCTGCCCACACAGCGCTGACAAGAGCCACAGAGACACGCATGCCCCACCAAGTGTCTGCCAACTGTAAGGGCCAGGGCAAGGACGCCGCCCGGGACGCTGCGGCTGGAGGACTGGGCCCTGCTATACTCACGCGTATGCGAATCAGGGCAGCCTGGGTGTTGCCATTCCTCATAATGACGGTAGTCGGTTGCTCCTCCTCAGAGGTGGCCCACAACACGCCGACTGCAGGGCCTTCCTCAGTGGCGACAACGCCGGCGGAGCCGGGCCAAGGCTACGCGGTAGGTGCAAAGCCATGGGGTGTCGCTCTGGACTCTAAGGCCGGGCGACTGTACACGGCGAACGAGGGCGAAAACACCGTCTCCGTGGTTGAGGCGTCGACGCTTTCGGTGACGAGCACGGTGTCCGCGGGCAGCGGCCCGTCTGCAGTGGCTGTAAATCCAACGGCAGGTCTGGTCTACGTTACCAACTCCTTCAGCAACTCGCTGACAGTGATCGATGGCGCCCGTGCGGAGGTTGTGGCGACTGTTGTCGTGGGTCACAGGCCGTGGGACGTGGTTGTGGACCAGGGGACGAATCGCATCTATGTGGCAAACGCCGACGACAGCACGATATCCGTTATCGACGGGACAACCCGCCAGGTGGTGGACACGCTGATGGGAGTGGAAGAACCCCTGGGGCTGGCGGTCTCGCCTGGCAACGGGAAGCTGTACGCGTCGAGCGGTGCCGGCGTGGTCAAAACGGTTGATCTGGCGTCTGGCCAGGTGGTGGCGACCGTGAAGGTTGGGGACCGGCCCAGCGGCCTGGCCCTGGATGCGGCGGGAGGGCGGCTTTACGTGGCCAACATGGAGAGCGCCACGGTGTCGGTCGTGGACGTGGCGGCTCAAAAGGTGATCGCGAGCGTGGCGGTTGGGGATGTGCCCCTGGCAGTAGTCCTGGACGCCTCAGCCCGCCGTCTGTACGTGGTCAACTCGTTTGACGACAGCCTCTCGGTCATTGATACGGCAACGAACAAGCTGCTGGCCACGGTTCCTGCCGGTAGGAAGCCGTGGGACGTGACGCTTTCGGAAGATGGCTCGCTGGTCTATGTGGCGGACTCTGGGAGCAGCGAGGTCAGGGTGCTGACGGCAACGGAGCTAGTGCACTGAGGCTGGGCGCCACGACCACGGCGTCAACGGTGTCAGCTTCCGTCCGTCGGCGGTCCCGTTCCCTTGCCTCGCCTGCGGCTGAGGGCGAAGAAGAGGCCGCCGGCGATGGCGGCGCCCGCGACGACGACGATCACCGCTACCGTCAGCGCGTCAACGCCGCCATCGTCTTCCTTGCCAGTGGAGGTCCCAGGGCTTGCCTGCGCGGCTGGCGTGCCCGCGGGCGGCGTGCCCGCGGCCGGCGTGCCTGCGGCCGGCGATCCAGATTCCTGTTGCCTGGGCGGCAGCGTCGGCTGGATCACGAGGGGCGTTTCCGGCCCTGTGCAGGCCGCCGGCGACGCCGCCGGAAGCGGCCCTCCGTCCGGGCGTACCTGATAATGGATCACGCCTTCTGCGGTCTCCTTGGTCACCCTGTCAGAAACCTGCCACTCGAAAGTCCACTCGCCTTCGGGTGGGGCAGACGGCAGCCCCGGCTGGACATCGACGCCGTAGCCGTCTGGCTGAAAGACGATCCTCATTCCCAGCCTGCTGCCGGTGGGCATGGTGACCTGGAATTTGAAGATGGCCGTGTCCGCGTTGTCAACAGGTTCGGCGAAGCAGAGATGTATCCCGGGGGGGGCCTGGGACAGGACGTCGCCGTCGTTGGGGGAGATGAGGGTCAGTCTGGGCTGCGCCGCTGCCGTCGGCGCCGCTGCGTTGAACAGCACCACGGCCGCCAGCGCCGCGGCCAGAACCGCCGTCAACGGCATCGTCATCCAGCGCACATTCATGGCTACTGGCAGGGAATGGTAACACAAACACGCGATTGCCGCCGCTGACGGCTCGCGCGGTAGGCGATCGTCGCCTACAATCGCCGTAACGTGAAGACTATCCTCCCGATTGTGGCCTTCTTCGCCATCACTCTTGCCGCGTCTTGCGGCGACGACGGAGGCGAGGGCGCCGAGACGCAGCTGCCGGAGAACACGTTCGGCTTTATCGATAGTACGGAGAACGGCCAGGTGAAGCAGCCGGTCGTGGAGCTGTGGAACATCCCCGTCTGCAAGTGCGAGAACGTGGCCTCGAACACGCCACAGGGCACGCGGGTACGCGTGCTGGCCAAGAAGGCGACGTGCCGGCCACTGCAGTACGAGGTGGAGATTCTGGAGGGGGAGAAGGCCGGCACGCGCGGCTGGACGCAGGAGAAGTTCGTGCGCTTTGAGTCCGGCTCTCCGCCCGCCGATTAAGGAGGGGCGCGTCATGATGCGCCCGTACTCACACGGCCGCGGCAGAAGGCGGGCGTCGCCGAAGGTCTAGGCCGACCCCTTCGACTCCGCTGAGGACAGGCCCTTCGACCCCGCTCAGGACAGGCCCAGGGACTGGCATCCCGCCGGCAGAACAACCGGCAGGGCGGCGACGTGTCGCAGGATCAGTAGAGCGTCCAGCGAGTCGGTTGCGCCGTCACAGTTGACGTCCGGGCTAGCGCCGCATGCGGGCCCTGGCGGCATCTTAGCTACCAGCCTGAGCACCAGCAGTGCGTCCGCGGCGTCAAGGGCGCCAGAGCAGTCCATGTCCCCAGCCAGGGCCGGTCTTGGCGAAGGACTGGGCACCGGCGGTGTTTTGGTGGGCGTTGCGCTGCGCGTAGGGGTTCGCGGGACAGTGGGGATCGGAGTCGCTGTAGGAGTGGGTGCTGGCGTTCGTGTCGGCGACGGCGTAGGGGTGTGGACTGCCGTTGGTGAGGGCGTGGCGGTTCGCGTAGCGGTTGCAGTAGGTGTGGCCGTTCGTGTTGGCGTTGCGGTAGGTGTGGCCGTTCGTGCGGCGGTCGCGGTAGGCGTGGCGGTCCGTGTAGGAGTTGCTGTGGGCGTAGCTGTTCGTGTGGCGGTCGCAGTAGGTGTGGGCGTTCGCGAAGGGGTGGCTGTGGGCGTCGCTGTCCGTGCGGGCGTCGCAGTGGGCGTGGCCGCTGCCGTAGGTGTGACGGTGGGCGTTTGCTGTTGTGGTGGAGAGGGGTTCGGCACGAAGCCGCCGAAGTCGTTCGTCCAGTACCAGCCGTAGGAGCTGCCGGCGGTGTAGACCATGGCGATGCCCATCACCTTGTAGTTGGGGTTGAGCATGTTGGCGTTGTGGCCAGCGGAGGCCTTCCAGGCGTCGAAGACCGCCTGGGCCGTGCTGTAACCGGCGGCTATGTTCTCTCCCTCCCAGGTGTTGTAGTTGTAGCCGAAGGCGACCATTCGCTGGAACGGGTCGCGGCCCAGGGAGTCGGTGTGGCTGAAGTAGTTCTTGGCCCCCATGTCCTGGCTCATCCACCTGGCGGCGTCCTCGAGGCTGGGATCGATGCTGAGGGTACCCAGGCCGTTGGCCTGGCGGTAGCTGTTGATGAGGTTCGCGAAGGCCTGCTCGTCGGCGGTCAGGGTCGTCGCGGCGGTTATGGGGCGTGCCGAAGAGTAGAAGCCGGCGATGCCAGCGGCTAGGATCAGGGCCAGAATCACCACGAACGCAGCGACTTGGAGTCTGCTGCGCCTACGTGGGGCGGATGTCATAACGCAGAGACTCAGAAGACACTGGCGCTGTTACGGACAGCGGGCGACGCTCAGGTGTCAAAACGGTTAACAAGCGCGGACCGCGGTGGCTCGTGGTCTGACGGGGGATGGCGAGGCGCGTCCGCCGGCGAGTTCAGCGGGCGATGGCGCCGGGCGCCACGACCAACCGCTGGCTACCTAGCGTCACCACGCCAGCCTCGATGCCGAATGCCGTCTTCTGGTCGGCGGCGCCCCGGCCCGGGCCCCAGTCCGACGACGAGGCCAGGTGGGCGCCCCAGACCAGGAACAGCTGCTGTTGATGGGCCAGGATGCGCAGGCTGAGACTCTTCTGGTCGATGCAAGCCGTCCGCGGTGTCGGCCCCAGGGGCGTCGCGTCGAAGGTGGCGCCCCACAGCGCCAGCTGGCCGCCGGCCTCGTCGGCGAGATCAATGCTGGGATCGTCGGGCAGCGGAATTGCGGTGTCGGGTCGCTCCCGGCCCGGGCCGTCCTTGGCGGCTGCGGGAGTAGTGCCGGCGTCGGCGCTATAGCTGGTCAGGAAGTCGAAAGCGGCGATGCTACCCAGCGCGCAATCGTAGCGCAGCGTGATGTCATACGTTCGACCCGGCGTAACACCGGCGATCTTCAGGAGCACGGGAATCGCCTCGCCCTCGTGGTAGCCGGAGACGCCCGCCGGTCCTTCGTCGCTCCACGCTGCCTTCGCCTTACTCCAGACCGCCAGCCGGATCTGGGGACCGGTCTGTCCGGTCGGGGCCGGGGAGACCGCTACCGGGGAAGGCGTCACGGTCGAAGCGGGTGGTGTCGGAGTGGCGGCCGCCGTGCGGCTGGCGATGGGCGATGGTGAGGAGGTGGGCGCCGTTACCAGCGGTCCGTTATCAGAATCGGAGAGCAGAAGCAGCGCGGCGCCCAGCGCAACGGCCCCTGCCGCCAGCGCCAGCAGCCCGAAGACGATAAAGGCGGGCGCCGCGCGTCGGGCAGCCGGAACTGGCCCACTGGCGGGCTGGGGGGCTTCCCAGGTCCAACTGTCGCCCTGAGAGCCGCGGCGTCCGATGAAGCGTCCACCCAATACGAGACTCGTGAAGCAGAGAGATAGATGTGTCCGCAGATAACTGACGCTGGGGACGGGGTTGGCGTTACCTATGACATTCGATAATCGGAGTAATCGCCGCCGCTAGGACTGGCGCTGGGAGTTGGCAACCAGGAGCAGCGCCAGGACGAAAGCCAGCCCCAGCACCAGGAGCGCGGCCCCAGACGGCGCCGTGGACCTGGCGGTTCTTCGCCGGCCGGGGGAGCGCGGGCGAGGCGAGGTCTGAGCGGCGGCGCGCTTTGACACCGGGGCTGCGATGGCAGCGGCCGCCGTTGAGTACGGGCGCGTCATGATGCGCCCCTTCGCTAATCGCAGCCAGGGTAGCACCAGCGCTAGCAGTCCGCCAGCGGTCAGCCAGCCGCCGAGAGCCACCAGGAGGAGCGGAGTGGAAAATCCATCTACTGAAGGGGGACCGCCGCCGTTGGGTATCTGTCCGGCCGGTGGGGGCGTGGGCGTGGCGGCGGCGGGCGCCGGCGTGGGGCTGCGCGGCTGCCCGCAGGCTAACTGATGGACGGTTTGTCCGTTGTTGTCGACGAGGCGCGCGTAGTCGGTCTGGTCGCCGTCCCGGAATATGGGCTGCTTCGACCAGATGAAGGTAGCCGTAGCGCCAGGGCCGCTTTCAATAAGCACGGACGCGCCGGCCGCCAGGTTGCCGATGGCTGACAGATCGAAGCTCTCGGCGGCGGGATCGCTCTGCAGCTTCCAGCCGGCCAGGCTTTGGGAGGTCGACCCTGTGTTCTTGATGAGGATTGTCTCCGGGTCGCCCTCGCAGTGCAGCTCCTGAATCTGGACTTTGGGTTGCTGCATCGCGGCGGGCGCAAGCGCGGCGACCGGCAGGATGATGCCGATGGCCAGGCCGCTCGCGAGCTTGGCGAGGAGGGATCGGCGGAGTCGGACCGCCATCGCAATCCGCAGGTCGTACACGCTCACTCCTTCCGGAAGCAGGCAGCGATGTGCCGGGGCGCTGACGGGCTGAAGGCCCCTTCGACTCCGCTCAGGACAGGCATCGACCAGAGATTAAGGTTTGACCGGGGCCATGTCCAGAGGAAAAGGGCGGTATTTTGTTGACAAGAGGTGGTTGCAAGCTCAGAGCTGAGCAGGATCACGGTTGGGGGCGGGCATCGCGCCCGTTTCGGGCGATGACCCCTCCCCAGATGCTTCGCGAAGTGGCCATGCGTCCACGAAGACCGTTGTCGGCGCTCAGCATGACAGAGAGATGCTCTGCCATTCCGTTCGCCCTGAGCCTGTCGAAGGGCTTCGTTTGCATCTACTTAACGGACAAGCACGACCAACGCCTTTGGATTAGTCGCGTTCTGACCTGCCGCCGCCACGTACAAGCCGCCCGTAGGGGCGCATCATGACGCGCCCCTACCCCCCGACGTACAAGATGTCCTCCCGTCGCAGGTTGGGGACGCCCCTTTTTCGGCAAATATTCAGTTAAGGGGCGGCAACGCCGTTAACCTTCTCCCGCTGGGGAGCGTTTCCGAGAATGACATGAAGCATGCCTTTCTTTGGGGAAGGAGTATCGGTGTATACAAGGGGGTTGACACTCACCTCTCCTCGATAGTAAATTCCGCCACAATGGGGAAATTGACGAACAAAACGGACGATATAGCAATCGTAATGTTGAAAAGGAGGCCGAGATGACGCTTGCAGCGCCAAAATCTCGTCGGGGCAAGTTCACGCTTGCTCTGGCACTCGTGGCAGCGCTGGTAGCGGCGGCCGGGCTTTTCCTGTGGTCCAACCAGGCCCAGGCAGCCCTGCCGACGACCATTACCGAGCTGGACCAGAGCCCGGCGGGGACTGTGACAGTCGCCCCAGGTTCTACAATCACCTACACCGCCACTGCCACTCTGTCGTCAGCCGCCACGGCGATTTACATGACATTCGAGTTCACAGTCGATCCCAACCTTGTGGGGCCCGTGACGACTTGTGGCTCACCTGTGGTCGACTCCACGTTCGTCAACTACAACCAGGCACCCCCCGAATTCGGCTGTCACTGGCATGCAGCGGCCGGTATGCTGGCGGGTGCGTATACGACGACCGTCACGGGCACTGCGCCCGCTAGCGGCGTCATCAACCCTCCCAGCCTGGCCACGGGCGCGATCTGCGACGACAGTCAAGACGACGGCGATTGTAGCAACAACGTCGGCCCGACGACCTACGTCGCCCTCGACGACAACAGCCCTGCGGACCTGGGTGTCCTCACGGTTTCGGGCGTGAGCGTGAGCGCGAACGCTACGAACCTGGTAGGCGTGGCGCATACGTTCACCTGGACGCTACCGCCGGGCTTCACCTGCGAGAGCGACGTGTTGCTGACACTCTTCCGGAGTTGCGACGCCACGGATGTGGTCCTCGGCGCCGGCACCACGGGCGCCACTGTGACGGCCGGACCCATCGTGTCTGACACCACCCTTGCCAACACCAGCACGGTCACCGTCACCATCTCCGG
>JBGPMY010000002.1:0-18798 GCA_041487235.1 Dehalococcoidia bacterium | reverse complement strand
GACTCGGCATCGCGTTTGGGGATGACGGCGGAGTCCATGACGGCGGGGTGCTCCATGAGCAGGGCCTCCAGCTCGGCCGGCGCGATCTGGTAGCCCTTGTACTTGATCATCTCCTTCTTGCGGTCGAGGATCGTGACATAACCTTCCTCGTCGCACTGGACGATGTCGCCGGTGCGGATCCAGCCGCCGCCCGCCAGCGTCTCCGCCGTGTCATCCGGCTTCTGCCAGTAGCCCTGCATCACTTGAGGCCCGAACGTCAGCAGCTCGCCGACTTCACCGGCCGCGAGCTCGCGGCCATCTTCCAGCGAGACGACCTTCTGGATCGTGTCGGCGACCGGAGGACCGACGGTGTTGTCCTTGACGCGGTTCAACGGGTTGACGTTGGTGACGGGGCTGGTCTCCGTCATGCCGTAGGCCTGGAAGACCTTGCAGCGCAGGGCGCGGCTGGCCACCTCGGCCACCTCCTGCGGCAGCGGCGCGGCGCCGCTAACGACGATCTGCAGGCTGGAGAGGTCATGGCTGGCCGTCCCCGGGAAGTGGGCCAGCGCCAGAAGCGCCGGGGGCACCGAGAAGAGGTTGGTCACCTTGTGACGCTGCATCAGGTCCAGGCAAAGGGTGGGATCAAAGCGCGGCATGACGACCTGGGTGGCGCCGCCGGCGAAGCCGCAGGCCATGAGCACGATCATGCCGTAGATGTGGTAGAACGGGAGGAAGTCCAGGAACACGGAGTAGCTGCTGCCCAGGCCGGTGGCCGCCGTCTGCCGTATGTTCGATGTCAGATTGTAATGACTTAACATAACGCCCTTCGGCAGGCCGGTGGTGCCGCTGGAGTAGGGGAGGGCAGCGAGGTCTTCCTGGGGGTTGAGCTGCACCGGCTTCGGGTCATCCGATGCTTCGGTTCCGAGCGACCAGACGTCCTCGATGGCGAAGACGTGCTTCAGGTCGGGAAGGTGTTCGCGGACGCCGTGGACCACGGGCTGCAGCGCCTGCATGGCGAATATGGCACTCGCGCCACAGTCCTCCAGCTGGTGCAGCACCTCGCGCTCCTTGTAGAGGGGATTGAGAGTGGTAACGACGCCGCCGGCGAAGAGGGTGCCGTAAAACGCGACGAAGTACTCAGGGGCGTTGGCGGAGAGGATAGCGACGCGGTCTCCCTTGGCGATCCCCTGATCCTGCAGGAAGCGCCCCAGGCGGCGGCTGGCCTGCCAGCAGTGGCCGAAGGTGTAGACTTGGCCCTCCGCGCTGATGAAGGCCGGCTTGTCCTGGAAGCGCTCCGCCGCCGGCGCCAGCAGCTGCGTCAGGGGGATCTCGGCATAGGGTTCTAGCGAGAACCAGGGGCTATGGAAGAGCATCGTGGCTCCTTTCTATGTTGGAACCCTCACCACCGTCCCCTCTCCCGTTCGCGGGAGAGGGGAGGTATGCCGAAGGCAGACCGGGATGAGGGCCCGCAGTTATCCGCATAGTTTCACCGCCGTCTCAGCGACGCGCCGGCCCAGGGCGCGGCCCTGTTCGCGGTCGTCCTCGGTCACCTGGCCGTGGGCCGTCGCTCCATAATACGACCCCGAGACGCGCATACGCTCCGACCAGGGCAAGCCGATGACAAGCATCCCGTGCGCGAACAGCAAGTGCAACAGCTGCAGCAGCGTGGCCTCCGTGCCGGCGGAGCGGGACCAGCCGGCGGTGAAGGCGGCGCCCACCTTGCCCGCCAGCTCGCCGCTCTCCCACAGGTCCCCGGAGTGGTCGATCCAGTCCTTGAGCTTGCCCGTCATGCCGCTCCAGTTGGGCGAACCGAGTATGAGGGCATCGCAGCGCACCAGCTCGTCCGCGCTGGCGTCGTCCAGACGGCGGTATCGCAGTTCGGCCGCGGGAACGGTACGCACACCTTCGGCTATCGCTTCGGCCAGCTGCTCCGTGAGTCCGCCGCGGGAATCGAACAAGAGCAGGACCGTGGTCAAGAGCGCTAGTCGCCCAGGAGGGTGATGTAGCCCTGAGCGATGACGTCTTCGACGTACTCAGAGCGCCAGCCGGGATTGGTGATGGGGATATGACGCTCGCGCAGCCAGAGGTGGATCTTGAGGTACTGCTCCTCCAGGTAACGCCGCCAGCCGTCCTCTTCTCCGAACAGCTCCGGGTCAACCTCCTCCAGCCGCTTCTCCATCTCCTCAGGGTCAACGTCCAGGTCTTCGCGCCAGTAGTCGGCCAGGTAGTCCAGCGTCTCTTCCAGGTTGCGGCGACACTCGTCGATCAGCGCGGCCATGAAGCCGTCTTCGTCCACGCGCCGGCCGCGCAGCCGCACAAAAGTAGCGCAGCTCTCGCAGAGGACCACGAGCTTGCGGGCGTCGCAGTTCTCGCGTTTGCTGCAGCCCTCGCATAGGGGCGCCCATTCGGAGGCTTCGGGCGTTCGCAGGTAGCCGATGAACACCTCTTCCGTGAGGCTGCCGCAACGCGGGCATGACAGCTTCTTGGAGAGGATATCGTTAATGGCGCTCTGCCAGTCTATCTGCATGCGGGTGTCCTAACTGACCTTCCGGCCCAGTCTCGCCGGAGAGGATTAACCTCTAACAACTGAAACTCCGGCAGGATACATCATAGGGTTTTTGACTCCGGTGTCAAGGACGCTTTGTTGCTCGTTTGCTTCGGGGAGGAGGACGGAGGCGCAAGGTGTACCATCCCGCCTGTCCCGGCGCCTCTTCTATCCCTACCGATATCTCCTCCAGGTTGGACGCCCCGCGCGCTGCGAACTCGGCGGCGATGCGGCCGGCCAGCCACTCCGCCAGCCGCTCCGTCGTCGAGTTGTCGATCGGCAGAGCGGCGACATCCGCCATAGGGATGACATAACGACGCTCCCCGAACGAGATCTCGTACTCTCCCTCGCACTCGACGATCGCCAGGCTGGCGCTGCGCAGCGCCAGGATGAACTTGTGGTCCAGCTCCTTGCAGATGCCGCCGATGATCCTCTTCGCCTCGACGAAGTCCAGCACCCACGAGTCGCTGGAAAGGGCGCCGCGAATCTCGACTAGCACATCGTAGTTGTGGCCATGCAGCGGCTCGCACCCGCCGCCGAACGTGGCGAAGTGCGCGGCGGAAAAACGCAGGCTGTTGCGCCCCACTGTGATGCGATAACTCATCTCGTGCTGTCCTACTCAATGACCACCGGAATCGCGGACTCCCATGATAGGGGCGAGACCCCTCCCCAGCAAATCCTCCCGCATGTCACAGTGCCGCATGTTCGCACTATAGCTCTTATGTAACTTACGCCCGCGGACGGGCCTGGGCCGCTCAACTGGACGTCGGGATACTCCAGGCTGCCCGGGACTACCGACCACAAAGCCACAGAGGCCCGCTGGAACCCGCGGCGAAATTGCCGACAGCGGTCGTTCAATGCTAGACTGGATTCCAGTCTTGGCCCCGCAATCCTTGTATCATTTGCTCATCCGGCCGAGTCAAATATTACAGATTGCGGCGGATTTTGGAAGCGGTCCGTAGGGTGACACTTATGTCAAGAGATAGAGGTGACGGGTAATGTGGAAGGCGACTAAGTGGGGGATGGCGGCGCTGGCGGTGGCTCTGGCCATCGTGCTGGCGGGAGTAGTCGGCCACACCATCGGCAACGACAGCGGCTCGACGACCACCAACGCCCCCTCAACGACTAACGGCGGCGGTCAGAGCCAAGGCTTCAACACGCTCGACGAGATCGAGCGGATCCTGAACGAGGACTTCGTCAACCCGGACGCCATCGATCCGAAGGCTCTGCGCGAGGGCGCCATCGCTGGGCTGATCAAGGCGCTCGGCGACCCGCACACCGTCTACATCTCCCCTGAGGACTACGCGCTGGGCGTGGACATAATCTCCGGCACGTTCGAAGGGATAGGCGCCCAGGTGGACCAGGACCCCGTAAGTGGAGCGATCGTCATCGTGGCGCCCTTCCGCGATTCGCCAGCGGAGAAGGCAGGGATCGTGCCGGGGGACGTGGTGCAGGCCGTGGACGGCGAATCGACTGAAGGCTGGACCGTCGCCCAAGCCGTCAAGCGCATCCGCGGGCAGCAGGGGACGTCCGTTGCGCTGAAGATCAAGCACTCGGACGGAAGGGTGGAGGATGTCACCATTGTGCGCAGCACCATCACCATCCCCACGGTCTTCACCCGCGACGTCAAGGACGCTAACGGCAGCACCGTCTCTGACCTGGCCTACATCGAGCTCCAGCAGTTCACCCAGCAGACCGTCGGAGACATGCGCAAGGAGCTCAACAGCATCGTCGATTCCGGCTATAAGGGGCTGATCCTGGACCTGCGGCGCAACCCCGGCGGCGGCCTGGATGCCACCGTCGACGTGGCCGATATGTTCCTTGACGGCGGCCTGGTTCTCACACAGGTCGACCGCGATGGCAAAAGGACCGAGTACACCGCCAACCCGGGAGGCGAAGCCGTAGACCTTCCCGTCGTCATCCTCGCCGGCAAGGGTTCTGCCAGCGGGGCGGAAGTCCTCTCGGGAGCGCTGCGCGACCACGGCCGGGCCAAGCTTATCGGCGAACGGACTTTCGGCAAGGGCTCCGTAAACCACCTGCGACAGCTGTCAGATGGCGGCGCCCTGTACGTCACCATCGCCCGCTGGCTGACCCCCAACGGCGAGCAGATCGAAGGCGTTGGTCTCCAGCCGGACGTACCCGTGACCCTCACCCAAGACGATATCGCCAACAAGCGGGACACCCAGCTGTTCGCGGCTATCGACTCTCTGCGCAGCGACCTGGCGCAGGCGCACCACTAGGTTATGTAAACTACCTCCCTCGCGAGCGGGCATTGGGCGAAAAGACCATCACGGTCAACCGCAAGGCCGCGCACGACTACCATATCCTGCGCACTCTGGAAGCGGGGCTATCGCTCCTGGGAACGGAGATCAAGTCCATCCGCCTGGGCCACGTCAGCATCCGCGAGGCGTACGTGCGGCCGGTGGAAGACGAGCTCTGGCTCGTGGGCGCGCACATCGGCCACTATGCGCCGGCCAGCCGCCTGAACCACGACCCCACGCGCAGCCGCAGGCTGTTGCTTCACCGCAAGGAGATCCACGAGCTGGCCCGCGAAGTGCATGCGTCCGGGGCAACGATCATTCCCTTGCGGATGTACTTCAAGGACGGCAGGGCGAAGCTGGAGATCGCCCTCGCGCATGGCAAGAAGAGTTATGACAAGCGCGCCGCCATCGCTAAGCGCGAGGCGGAGCGGCAGATGCAGCGGGCGGTCAGGCGGCGGGCGTAGAGATGACCCGCCGGGTCGCCTCTACGTGGACCCTTCGTGTTACAATATGTGTGCTTGGGGACGAAAGGGTTCGACAGGGATGGTTGAGCTCGGATTGCAGGCGGAGATCGCCATACTCTCCCTAAACAGGTGGCAAAAGATAACTGGCACAAACCAGTACGCTCTCGCTGCCTAACATAAGGTAGTGACGTTGGGTCCAGGCCTCGTCCCGGTGGGCAGGGCCCGACGACGCAATGCCGGGGTGCTGTCTCCCCCACGCCGATAGAGGGAGACCTAAGACTTATCGGCTGGCCCGCCGGTTACGCGGCCGCGGCGGTACGGCGGGCGAGATTCAAGCGACGGCTAAGCCTGTAGTACATCCGGGGAGGCTCTTCTCTGGACGAGGGGTTCGATTCCCCTCCGTCTCCACCATTGCATATTTTCTTGGCATCCTCCTCCTGCGGTATGATTCTGCAGTCTTCGGAAGGGTGCCTTATTCTTAAGTCGGTCCGCCTCAGGTAGGGCTGGGGGGCAGAGAGGGCTGCGATGTCGAGGAAAAAACCCCGGAAGAGATGTGGCGTGGGATCCTGACCGGCCAAATGCCTATCTTCCGGAGGCAGCGACACCTGCTCAGGCTGATCCCGTCGAGCCGTCGCTGCAGGAACTGTAACGCGCCCTTCGCCGGCCTCGGCTCGCTGCCGATGCGCCTGATAGGGAAATGGCCCTATAACAAGAATCCCCGTTTCTGCAACACCTGATTCTGGTACTGCCGCAAGCACCCGGGTGGTGCCGAGATCGAGCTGACTCTGCTATTTGTGGACGTCCGCGGATCGACGACCATGGCAGAGAACATCAGCGCTACCGAATTCAGCGCCCTTATGAACCGCTTTTATGGCGCGGCCACCGATGTGCTGATCAAGACGGACGCGTTCATTGACAAGCTGATCGGCGATGAAGTGATGGCTGTCTATCTCCCGATGTTCGCCGGACGGGAGCCGGCACGCCTGGCGGTGCGGGCGGCACAGGAGCTGTTACAAGCCACGGGTCACGGCGATCCCGATGGCCCCTGGATGCCGGTCGGTGTCGGCGTTCACACCGGCATCGCCTTCTTCGGTACGGTCAGCGGCGCGGAAGGCACCGTCTCGGACTTCACCGCTCTCGGTGACAGCGTCAACATCGCCGCCCGTCTCGCCTCGAACGCCGGGCCGGGAGAGGCGCTCGTCAGCGATGACGCCTGCGCGTCGGCCGGGCTCGATGCTGAGCACTTGGAGCAGCGCTATCTGGAACTGAAAGGCAGGAGCGAGCCGGTGGGAGTACGAGTTTTGCGGGTCACGGCCAACTAACCGCGTGCTGTGTTGCTAGAGAATCCCGATCAGCGGCGTTGTGCTGGCTCCATTCGCAAGTGGCCGTCGAAAGACGGCGCGAAAAGCCCAGGGGAGACGCGGAGGTGGTTCCCACCCCGCTACGTGGCAGGTATAATCTAGCCCGTCGCATTCTACTAGAAGGAGGCACGCCCATGGGTTACACGCTTGAAGGAACGCTCCTGGAGGTCTGTACCTGCAACATCCTTTGCCCCTGCTGGGTGGGTGAGGACCCGGACAACCCCACCTGCGATTCCGTCTTCGCCTACCACATCGACCGGGGCAGTGTGAACGGCACCGACGTCTCAGACCGCACCGTGGCGCTCTTCGTGCACATCCCCGGGAACGTGCTCAAGGGCAACTGGAAGGTCGCCCTGTTCGTTGACGACAAGAGCACTGACCAGCAGCAAGACGCTCTGGTTAACGTCTGGAGCGGTAAGCTCGGCGGTCCCGTCGCGGACGTCGCCGGGCTCGTGGGCGAGGTCGTCTCGGTCGAGCGCGCACCCATCACCTACGATATCCGGGAGGGCAAGGGCATCATCAAGATCGGGGAGATCGCGGAAGCGGAGATGGAGCCGTATCGCGGCCCGACGGGCCAGGTCACTACGCTGAACGAGAGCATCTTCACGACTATCCCCGGGGCGCCCGCCTGGGTGGCCAAGGCTTCCCGGTTCATCCGGAAAAGCTCGAAGTACGGTCTGAAGGACATCGACCTCCAGGGCCACAACGCCATCCAAGGCTCCTTCCGCTTCGAGTGCTAGTTCCGCTTATAAGTTGGGGCGAGCCAGCTCCCGGCAATCGCCTGGTCCGGCGACGTCGCCGGGACACGCTCTGGTGGCCGGTTCGTCCCGTGAGCTGACGGAGACCATATGCTCTTTCCACGAGTAGACAACCGCAGGCAGTTCACGATCCTCTTCCTGGCCCTCGTCGCCCTGGCCTGGATTGCTCTGATCGCCTGGGGCCAGTCGCCGTACGGCCGCTTCCTGAGTCACCAGGAGCTGGGCGAAGTCGGACCGGGCCTCAGCGGCGAGTCGCTTGGCCTGACCTCGCTCTTCGTGGTGGGCTGGACGGTGATGACCATGGCCATGATGCTCCCCACCAGCCTGCCTCTGTTCAATCTGTTCCAGCGCCTGGTTCGTGGCAGGCCCGATGCGGCACGGCTGGTCGCCCTCCTGATCGGGGGCTACATCGTCATCTGGACGCTGTTCGGACTGGCCGCCCACGTCGGCGATCGTGGGATCCACGCCGCGGTCGGGCAGTTCGCCTGGCTGGAGGAGAACTCCTGGTCGCTGGGCGCGGGCACCCTGCTTCTGGCCGGGGTCTACCAGTTCACGCCCCTCAAATACATGTGTCTGGACAAGTGCCGCTCCCCCCTCAGTTTCATCACGGGACACTGGCAGGGCAGCCACGAGCAGGCCCAGGCCTTCAAGCTGGGTCTGCACCACGGCCTATTCTGCGTTGGCTGCTGCTGGTCGCTGATGCTGCTGATGTTCTCGGTGGGAGTGGGAAACGTGGGCTGGATGCTGACCCTGGGGGCCATCATGGCCGTGGAGAAGAACACGCCACGGGGCCGGCGTCTTAGCGCGCCCTTAGGGGCAGTCCTGGTGGCATCGGGGCTGGCGTTGGCGGCAGTCAAACTGTCCCTGATTGGTGAGCCACTGTGAGCGATACCGGGGCCTCTCGATCATCGTCCGGCAGACCGGCGCCCGGACCGTTGACGCCGACGCAGAGCCTCTTCCCGCCGGTTGCGGATGGCAGCGGCTTCGCGCCGGGAGAGACGTTCTACCGGGAAGAGATTCAGCTCGCCCTTCGCAACAGGGGGATGCCTCTGGAGGGGCTTCAGTACCCCATTACGCCCACCGGCATGCACTACCTCCTCGTTCACTTTGACATCCCCTTGGTCAGCGTCAGCGACTGGCAGCTCGATATGGGAGGACTGGTTACAAGACCGTTGAAGCTAACTCTCGAAGATATCAAGAGACGGCCCGCTGTTACTCTCGCTGTCACGATGGAGTGTGCGGGAAACGGGAGGGCGCTCATGGCTCCCCGCTCGATCAGCCAGCCTTGGCTGGTGGAGGCTGTCGGGACCGCCGAGTGGACCGGCACTCCGTTGCGTGGGGTGTTGGAGGAGGCGGGAATCAGCGACGACGCCGTGGACGTAGTCTTCACCGGGCTTGACCGAGGCGTGCAGGGGGAGGAGGTCCAGTACTATCAGCGCAGCCTAACCATAGCCGATGCAACCGGCGATGAAGTGCTGCTGGCGTACGGGATGAACGGCCGGGAGCTGGAGCCGCAGCACGGCTACCCGCTTCGCCTCATCGTGCCGGGATGGTATGGCATGGCGAGTGTTAAATGGCTCTCGCGCATAGAAGCAATCCGGCAGCCGTTCCAGGGGTACCAGATGGTGGCAGCATATCGCTACTCCCAGTCGCTGGATGATCCCGGCGAACCGGTGACGTTCATCAGGGTTCGCGCGCTCATGGTCCCGCCGGGCATACCCGACTTCCTGACCCGTGTCCGCCTCCTAGAGGCTGGCGACGTGACCCTTAGCGGACGCGCCTGGGCCGGACGTCTGGACGTCGCTCTTGTGGAAGTAAGCATGGACGGCGGCGAGACCTGGTCAGGGGCGATACTGGGGAAGGGAGTTTCGCCCTACGCCTGGCGTGAGTGGCAGTTCAGGTGGGAGGCTCCGCCTGGTCGATACAGTCTGTGCGTCCGCGCTACGGACAGCGAAGGGAACGTCCAGCCAGTGGCCCAGCAGTGGAACGCGCACGGCATCGGCAACAACATGGCTCAGCGCGTAGATGTGTTGGTGGAGTAGGGGCACCTGGACCAGCGCGATCCGGAGTGGGCCTTACGAGGGGCTGAAGGTCACCCAGGGTACGGCCTCTCCGGCACCTGCGGCGCAGACGCTGCCAACGTATACTCTGGACGGATGCCCGCATCGGAGCCAACCACGGAGGTGCAACAATGGCTGCCCGAATCATCGTAGAGAACCTCCCGTACGGCACAACTGAAGAAACCCTGCGCAGCCTGTTCGAGCAGCAGGGCGAGGTGGTTTCGGTCTCTTTTCCCGTCGACCACCTGACGGGCCAGCCGCGCGGGATCGCCTTCGTGGAGATGGCCAGCGAGGCCGAGGCAAGGGACGCCATGCGCCATTGCCACAGGCGTCTCCTAGGCGGCCGCCGGCTCCGCGTCAAGCCCGCTGAAGAGCGGGAGACGGCGGAGACGGCGGAGACGGCGGAGATCTCGTCGACCCTGCCTAACCCAGCGCCTCCAGTAACGGACACTGGACCGGCCCAGCGGCCGAACCGACCGGAGAGGAAGCCAGGCCGTTGAAGCGGGCCATGCTGCCCGCCGGGAATGGGCTGTTTGGCACTACGACCTCCGCACTGTCTGGCGTAATCTGAAGATGGAGGGCGGGACGGAGTACTGACAGGCGACGGCTGCAGTTTCTTAGGCCTCGGTGACCTCTGAAATAGGAGGCGGGCGGCCCCAGGAGGCGGTGGTTACCCCGACAGCCCGTCGCCCATCGGACAAAGTCCCGCCCTCAACTGCTTAGTCCTTCGACGAACCCCTGCGGCGGAATCGCCAGCGCCAGGAGATCGTCAGTTAGGCCCGTGACCGCTCAGACTGCCCGGCCGCACGAGCAATACCGGTCGCACACCGCTGCCCAGGACACGGCTGGCCACACTGCCGAAGACGGCCTGCGCCAGGCCGCTGCGGCCGTGCGTGGCCATCATTATCAGGTCGACCTCATGGTCGCGTGAAGACGCCAGTATCTCCTCCACCACCTCCCCAAAGCGCACCTCGGTTTCTACCTGAATGCCTTTGCTCCGCAGGGGACCGGCCTTCTCTTCCAGGTAGCCCTCTAGCTCCGTGCGAGCGCGCTGGATCGCCTGGTCCCTGGTCTCGGCGGTGCGCGCCGGCGGCAGCGTAGCCGTTCCTCCGGGCGCCGGGGCGCCGGCCACCACCAGCGGGTGCCGCGGGGCCGCCGTGGCCTTAGGTGGCTCCGCTACCGTTAGCAGAGTGACACGAACGCTGGCCCCATCCAGCTGCTGCACTCGGGGAAGCACCGCTTCAGACAGCGGCGAGCCATCCAGAGTGACTAGAATTCGCTTATACATTGCGCACTCTCCTCTCGCTTCGACGCCGGCTCCCGGCGCTTTCCGCACCCATAGCCTACGACATGGGGAACCGTTGCTTGAGAGGCGACTCTACCGTGGGTTGTGGGCCGTTCGGCCCTAACGCCGGCCCACTGCGCTCTCCACTTCCCCCGCCGACTCGGGGTGGGCCGTAACTGATTCGCTTGGCCGGCATCCTATCCCTCTAGGGTAAGGATTCGCTTGTTATCAAATGTCGCCGGAGAGAGATGTTGGCGTCGCGCGTCGTTCCATTCCGAGGCGAACGGTGACGCGGCCTAGACGGTCCGGTCCGCGGCTTGCCGCGGCGCTGGCGTTCGGGCTGGTCATGCTCGCGCTGTTTGGGGGCAGCGCCGCGTCCGCTCAGCAGGCGACCGTCAGGCCGGGGAACTGGAGCTTTTCCGCCGGCTCCAAGGGTAACGCCGTCAGGGTCACGGTCACCGGACTCCCCGGCGGGGGTCTGGGCACGGCTGACGTCAGCGTGGCCTTCGATGCTGCCGTCCTCAAGATCAGCGCCTGCGGCACTGGCCAGCTCGCCGGGGCCTGCAATCCCAACGCGCCTACAGGACCCGCTCGGGCGGCGGGATTCGCCGCTGTTCCTATCACGGCCGAGCCGGTGCTGGTCGCCACCCTGACCGTAGACTGCGTCGGCGCGGCGGGGACTTCCACTGGGCTGACCATCACTGTCATCGAGCTGACTGACGGAACGGCGGGGAGCCCGCAGCCCATACCGAACGCCGTGGCCGGCGGCGCTGTCATGTGCGGAAGTGCATCGCAGCCCACGCCCACGGCCGGCCCTTCGCCAACGCCCAGCGCAACGCTAACGCCGACAGCGACAGCAATGCCAACGCCCACTCTCACTCCAACCCCTACTGTTGTCGCCACCCCTGCTCTCGTGCGTACGCCCTCGCCAACCAAAAGCGGCGTTGCCACACCGGCCGCCACGCCGGCCCCCGCGCCAACGCCGACGCCAACGGCGACCCCTGCGCCCACTGCACCGCCTACCCAGACGCCTTCCTTGCCGGCGAGGGGCGACCTGAACTGTGACGGCAGTGTCGATTCGGTGGACGCCCTGGTCATCCTCCGCCACGTCGCCGCATTACCGGTCGACCTGCCGGCGGGATGCTCATCGATGGACCAGGCGCCCTAGCGACCCCGAGCAACAGATGAGCAAGCGCCTATCCGCATAAGCGCATGTCTTTTGGCCACACGGACGGGGCGTTTTGGCCGTCTGGTACTGGAGCGGGAGGGACGCGCGCTCGAAACTGGGTTCCAAGAGGCGACTGAGATCGCAAATATGATGAATCACCGCAGCAGCAATCGGGCAGGGTGGACGAACGGTGGTGGCAGTCACTGTACAGGAGGTGCCATGGCCAATCTCGGCCGGAAGCTGAACCGATGGCTACTAGTGGTGGCTGTTGCGGCCACGCTACCCTTGGGGGCGGCCGGGAGCGCACTGGCTCTGCCTCCTTATCCGGAGTTCTGCGACGTCAACGGTGATACCAAGACGACGATAGTTGACGCCGGGCTCATCGCTCAGGGCGTCGTTGGGCTCATCAACATCAACCTGCAGCCCGGCGACTGCAAGGGCGACGTCAACAACGATGGCAAAAGCACGATCACCGACGGGCTGCTGGTGGCCCAGCACGTAGTGGGGCTGATTTGAGGCCTTCCGCCGGATCGAGGCTGAGACTCATCACGTGGCCGGCAGGTTATCCCGCCGGCCCTGCAATATGGCAGATGTGCGGTGCACACAAAGGGGGTCCAAGATGACGCATCGCAATAACCTCCACCGTCTGGGGATTGTCGCCGCCTTTCTCGCCGCTGTAACGATAGCGGCGGTGTTGCCGAGCGGGTTCGCCTCGGCCGCGGCGACCACGATCACCGGCGGGACATGGAGCTTCTCCGCCGGCTCCAAGTCCAACGTGGTCCAGGTCAAGCTGACCGGCGTTCCGGCGGCGGGCCTTGGGGCGGCCGACATCAGTGTGGCCGTCAACTCTGCGGTCCTCAAGATCGTCTCCTGCACCTCCGGCGACCTGGAGGGCGCCTGCAACCCCAACTCTCCCGGCGGCCCTGCCCGCGCGGCAGGGTTCAAGGCGCCGGCCATCGCCACGGAACCCGTTGTCATCGGCAGCATCACCCTCGATTGCATAGGCGGCGCTGGCAGCTCGAGCGCCCTGACCATCACCGTGAACGATCTCGTGGACGGCACCGCGGGCAACCCACAGACGGTCAGCGCCAGCGTGCAAAACGGAACGGTGACCTGCGGCGCTGCGCCTTCGCCGCCACAGAGCGTCGCCACTCCCGTCGCGACCACCCCGGGATCGCTGCCGTCCACGGGCGGCAACGACTCCTCGGGATTCGACTGGCCCCTGGCGATAGCCGTGGCGCTGGGTCTCGCCGCCTTCGGCTCGGCCGCCATGATCGCGGCCAGGAGACTCGGACGCAGAACTTAGGAGATCGAAGGCTAGAAGCAGCCCAACGATGTAGAGGAGATAGAAGATGATATCTACAGTCACCACGTCCACGGTTTCCACCATCACGTCGTCGGTAGTCGTTGCGGCCACCCTGGGTCTGCTGGCGGTGATCGCTCTCGCCGCCTTCTTGGTGGCCAAGGAGCTATCCAGCAGCGCTGAACACCCGCGGCTGCAGCTGCTGTCCAAGCTCCTCAACGTCGCCATCGTGCCGCTACTGATCGTGTTCGCCAGCGTCGTCGTGGCCAAGGCTGCGGAGGCTCTTTAGCCGATAGCTTCGTTCGCGGAATGGCCGAACCGATACTTGCTGAAGCGGGCCATCCGGCCCGCTTTGCCGTTATAAGACCCGACCTAACGCCAGTGCCACGTGACGACCACACCCAGAACCTCTCCTTGGCATCGCAGCCGGCCGTAAGCTCCCTGTGAGCGTCCTCACAGGCCGCGCCGCGCGCATCGCTCTCGCCGTGCTGCTGGTTGGCGTCCTCGGAGTCGAGCTTTTCCGATACATCCGCGCGTTCGAGGATCTGAGCGAAGGGCGAGGCATCCTTCTGGCGACAGCGGACCTGCTGGAGAGCCGCGGCCTGGATCTCACGGACCAGGAGGTGCAAGTGGCGAAGGCCAAACTGGATCGCGCGGCGGGCAAGCTGGACAGCGCCTCCGGCGTCATCCAGTCCGACCCCGTTCTATCCGCGGCCTCGTACCTGCCGTGGCTGGGCGACCAGGTGAGCGCCGCCGGCGACCTGTCGGAGATCGCGAGGCGCTCCACTACCATAGGGAGCGAAGCGCTGGCGGCGGCCCGCGACTACCAGCGGATCAGGGAGACGCAGGGCGGCGCCCTCTCGGAGAAAGTCGTGCCAGTTCTGCAAGCCGTCGAGCCCCACGCCGCGATCATCCAGCAGGAGCTCGCGGCTATCCGGGAGCGCCGCGCGCAGATGGTGAGCGGGCTTCTGCCGCCGCTCAGCTCGGCCCGTTCCCAGCTGGACAAGCGCCTGGCGGAGATAGAGACGCGGCTCTCCGACTACGATAGGGCGCGAAGGATGGCACCCAAGATTCTCGGCTACGACGGCGCTCAGACGTACCTGGTTCTAGCCCACGACAACACGGAGATCCTGGCCAGCGGGGGGTTCATTCTTGTCTACGGCTTCATCACTTTTGATAGCGGCAAACTACAGCGGCTCCAGTTTGACAGCGTAGCCAACCTCGTTCCGGGCGAAGACTGGCCGGCGCCGGGCGCCGCCTACATCGAGCCGCCCAAGCCCCTGCGCACGCATCTATTGGTGCGGGGCTGGCCCATGGGCCTGGCCGAGGCCAGCTGGTGGCCGGACTTCCCCACCGTAGCCCAGAGGGCGATCGAGATCTACCGGGCGAGCGGGGGCCGAGAGGAACACATCGACGGCGTCATCGGCGTCAACTTCCTGACCCTGGAGAAGCTCCTGGAGGTCACGGGCCCCGTCACTGTTGAGCGATACGGCGAGACGGTGTCCGCCGAAAACGTCATCGAAAAGACGCTCCGAATCACACATCCGGACGCTCTTCGACCCTGGGAGACCGACCGCTACGACTTCGCTGGCTACCTGGCGAAGGGGGTAATCGACCGGACGCTCGGCGCCGGACCGGGCAAGTGGACATCGCTCCTCAGCGCTCTACACACGCTGGGGCGAGAGAAGAACCTGCTCCTCTACCACACGGATCCGGGCGTCCAGCAAGTGATAGCGGAGGCCGGCTGGGACGGGGCGATCAGGCAAGACGCGGGCGACTACCTCATGGTCGTCGACTCCAACCTGCGGCGGAACAAACTCAACCTGCTGGTGGAATCCAGCATCGACCTTACTGTGCGTCTGGACTCGCAGGGCGGCGCCACGGATGCTGTGGCCATCAGCTATTCCAACGGCTATTCGGCCTGGGCGCAGGGCAGGGATCGGGCGTTGGCGGCGCTGGTGATCGGTGGGGGAGCGCTGGACCTCTACGGGAACTACCTGCGCGTCCTGGCGCCCCAGGGGAGCTCTCTGGAGGGCATGACCCTGGGTGCCGTCACGACCGACCCTGAAGACGTGTCGGTCGAGGACTCGAAAACGGTGTTCGGGTGTTACTTCACGGTGCCCCGGGACGCGACCCGACCGGTGGAAGTTACCTACCTGTCCCCTTCTGTCGCGGTCAGCGACGGTGACGGCCACGAGTACCGCCTGCTGGTGCAGAAGCAGCCGGGGACCAGGGCCATCCCCCTGACGATCACGGTGGAAGTGCCGCCGGGGATGGAGATCAGGGCCAGCGCGCTGGACGGCAAGCCTCTGGAAAGCGCGACAGGTCGTATCGTGACGGACCTGCGGCAAGACCGAGAACTTGTGGTCCGATACAGGTAGCTCCCGGCGAAGGGTGCACCCTGAATACAGGTCGCCGTCCATGCGGACTGACATCTTGGCCGAACGGATGCCCCGCTTTAGCCGCGCGATACTCGAACGCTGAACTGGCGCCACGCAAACTGGCGTCAACGTGGTGAACCCCACAGTAACGATCGAGCCGGGCAGGCCGCAGGGCAAGCGAGCTACACCCGCCATCGACTGGCCCCGCCGCCTATTCGGGCCAACCCCCTGGGGTGACCAGCAGGCCTGATGGTCCTCAGGATAGACCTTCAACCCATCAGATCGATAAGCGTCAGACACCCCCTCAAGTCAACTCAACGCCCTTCTAGCGTCCCAGTCGTCCACGCTGTTTGCCCGTTTCGCTTCCACGGCGATGCCGCGCCATCCAGGCGACGGGTGAGCCGCGTGATGACGGCGCCAGACGGGTAGTCAAGACGGTCTCTGAGGGGGTTACGAATGCAGATGGTAGTCCTGGTCGGGGGGTTGGGGACGAGGCTCAGGCCTCTTACCGACCGCATACCGAAGTCGTTGGTCCGGGTCAACGAGCGGCCCTTCCTGGACTACCAACTAGCGCTGTTCAGGGACAACGGATTCCGTGACATCGTCCTCTGCGCCGGCTACCTGGCGGAGCAGATCGAGGCCTGTTTCGGCGACGGCCGGGGCCTCAGCTTGAGGATACGCTACGGTGTGGAGCGGAACGGCCTGCTGGGCACCGCCGGCGCTGTCCGGCAGGCCGAACAGCTGCTGGACGACGAGTTCTTTCTGACCTATGGCGACTCCTACCTGGTCCTGGACTACGCAGGATTGCTCCGCCGCTTCCAGCGCCAAGGCAAGCTGGCGGCGATGGTGGTTTACCGGAACGACGACCGTTTGGAGCGCAGCAACGTCGTCATTCAGGATGGGCTGGTGAAGGCGTATGACAAGGAACGGCGGCTGCCGGGAATGCGCTACATCAACTTCGGCGTGTCACTCCTGCGCAAGGATGCGTTGCGTCTGGTCCCGGCCGGAGTGCCCTACTCCCAGGAAGACTGGTACGGCGATCTGATTGAGAGACAAGAGCTGCTGGCCTTCGAGACGGAGCAGCGGTTCTACGAGATCGGCTCGCCGCAGGGGTTACGCGAGTTCAGGTCGATAGTGACGGCGGGAACGCTGCCGTGATCGTCACGCGGACGCCACTACGCATACCGCTCGGCGGCGGCGGGACGGACCTGCCATCCTACTACAGCCGCTACGGCGGGCTGTTGGTCAGCGCCGCCATCAACAAGTACATCTACATCGTCGTCAACCGGCGATTCGAGGACAGCATCCGCGTGAGCTACTCCCGCACGGAGATCGTCGACCGAATCGATGAGCTCGAGCATCCCATCGCCCGCGAGGCTCTCACGCTGCTGGAGATGGGGTCGGGCCTGGAGATCATCTCCATCGCCGACCTTCCCGCCAACACCGGGCTGGGCAGCTCCTCCAGCTTCACTGTGGGACTGCTGCACGCGCTGCACGCCTTCAAGCGAGAGAGCGTCTCGCCCAAACAGCTGGCGGAGGAGGCGTTCCACATTGAGGTAGAGCGGCTGGGAGAGCCCATCGGAAAGCAAGACCAGTACGCGGCGGCGCTGGGAGGCGTCACCTGCCTGCGGATCGCCACCGACGGCGTAGTCGAAGCCACGCAGCTCCCTGTGGTCGAGGAAGTGATACAGCAGTTCGAGAACGACGTCATGATCTTCTACACGGGCGTCAAGAGGGCCGCCGGCGAGATTTTGGCTGGGCAGAGCCAGGCCGTGAGCAACGGCCACGGCGAGATCACCAGCGCCCTGCACGAGATAAAGGC
Organism: Dehalococcoidia bacterium; assembly: GCA_041487235.1. Classification (GTDB taxonomy): domain Bacteria; phylum Chloroflexota; class Dehalococcoidia; order SM23-28-2; family RBG-16-64-32; genus JBGPMY01. The sequence continues at coordinate 1,411 of JBGPMY010000002.1, read as the reverse complement.
CATTGGCGAGAAGGTGAAGGAGGCCTTGCTGGCGGGAGAGCTCATGCGCTTTGGCGAGCTGCTGCAGCAGCACTGGGAGGCCAAGAAGCGAATGTCCAACGGGATAAGCTCCCCCCACTTGGACGAGTGCTACGAGTTGGCCCGTCAGAGCGGGGCGATCGGCGGAAAGGTCATGGGCGCGGGAGGAGGCGGCTTCTTCATGTTCTACTGCGACGGCGCCGACAAGGCCCGTATGCGCCGGGCGCTAACAGCCGAGGGACTCAGGGAGATGCGCTTCGCCATCGAGCCGGAAGGCTCAAAAGTACTGGTCAACATCTAGGAGTCAGGCTATGAGTACACCGACGGCTCTGCACATCAACAGCGAGACGGCGATCGAACGCTACTTTCAGGAGTTGGAGCTGCTCTGCCAGCGACTGCCCCGCCAGCCCATCACGGATGCCGTCGAGACGATCTACCACGCCTGGCAGCGAGGCAGCGCCGTCTACATCATCGGCAACGGCGGCTCCGCATCCACCGCTACCCACTTCGCCTGCGACCTGGCGAAGTCCACGATAATCGCGGGGAAGAAGCGCCTCAGAGCCATCAGCCTGGTCGACAACGTGCCGCTGGTCAGTGCCTGGACCAACGATTCCGGCTTCCGCAGCGTCTTCGCCGAGCAGCTGGAACCCTGGATTCAGGAGGGAGACGTCCTCATCGCTATATCGGTGCACGGAGGCTCTGGCCAAGGCGACGCGGGACCCTGGTCCCAGAACCTACCGCAGGCGGTGGCCCTGGCCCAGAGTCGCGGGGCTAAGGTCATCGGCCTCTCCGGCTTCGGCGGCGGCGCCCTCGCGGAGCTGGCCGACGTGTGCATGGTAGTGCCAGTGGACGGGGAGACACTGGGCACGCCGCTGGTGGAGTCCGTGCACGTGGCGCTGCACCACTTCATATGTCTGGGCCTGAAGCTGCGAATCATGGAAGAAGCGGATGCGTAGGGTCGTCTTCCTAGACCGTGACGGCGTCATTAACGCGGCACTCTGGAACGGGGAAGAGGGCAAGTGGGACTCCCCGTACACCGTGGAGGAGTTCCGGTTGATGCCCGGAGCGGCACAGGCCGTCGGGCTGATCAACCGCCTCGGATTCCTGGCGGTGGTCGTCTCGAACCAGCCGGGGATCGCCAAGGGCAAGTGCAGCGCGGAGGTTTTGGACACCGTGAACCAAAAGATGCTCCTGGAGCTGGGCCAGGAAGGGGCCCGGCTGGACGCCATCTATTACTGCCTGCACCACCCGCAGGCCAGGGTGGCCAGCCTGAGGGTGCAGTGCGAATGCCGTAAGCCCAAGCCGGGCCTGCTCCTGAGAGCCGCCCAAGATCTGGACGTAGACCTGGAACGCTCCTATCTCATCGGTGACCAGCTGACCGACGTGGAAGCCG
>JBGPMY010000001.1:0-20383 GCA_041487235.1 Dehalococcoidia bacterium | reverse complement strand
CGTTGACGCGCAGCGTACAATGGTTTCGTCGAAAGCAGTGCCCATTTGGGCGTCAGTAAGGTTAAAATGGGGAATCCCGGCTACGCATCCACTCCTATCTCACCTACCTGCGCGACCGGCTCAAGCTCGCCCGCGAGCTCCTCACGGAATCGGCCTCTGTTTCCGTCCAGATCCCGGATGAGAACGTGCATCACGTTACGCGAGGTGATGGACGCTAAAGGAGAAGTGTAATGGCCGTGAAAGGAGCACTGGGGGCAGCGATAGGTCTGTTGGCAGCCGTTATTTTCACGGCCCAGGCTTGCGGTGACGACGTGAGCCCAGGCACCTTGATAGCCGTGGACGCCAAGACGGGACAGGAGCTCTGGCGGGTTCAACCGCCCATGGCGTATATGAGGCCGCCGGTCATTGCCGATGGGAAGGTATCCGTGGAGGGCGGCAACTCCTGCAGATCCAGTGATGGGACCTTGGCGACCTTCGACGCACGGACCGGAGCCGCGTTGTCGACTTCTCCAGCCGCCGTCGGGTGCTCCAAGGAACAGCCTCCGTACGAAAACGCCTCGCTCACTGTGTCGCCAGAAGGAGCGTCGATAGATGACCGATTCCCCATTGTGGCCCGGGACAAGAAGACAGGCCAAGAGAGGTGGCGCGCACTCTTACCCGGCACTCCCTACCCTCCGATTGTTCTGACGGAGAAAGTGGTGGCGACGCTCATTGAGCACTTTACCGAACCCGCTATGAGATATGTGGCCATAGCGCTGGATGTAGAGACGGGCGAGGAACTCTGGCAACAGCCAGTGGAGCTACCGGATCCGAGCGTAATACCACATATATGCGCCGATGCCGTGAACGTCTACGCCTTTGTCGGCAGCGGCGGCCCCGCCGGGATTGCCATGGAAAGCCTTCGCGCACTGGACGCGACCTCGGGTGCCGTACGTTGGGAGCGGAGCGGGCCTCAGGTTCCGGGCGGCGGGCAGCTTACTTGCGGTGAGCAAGTAGCCATCATCGCAGGTGGGGCCGATGCCATCGCTTTCGACAGAGACGGCAAGGAACTCTGGCGAAAGTCGCTGCCCGGTTCTCAGGATACTGAGGTCACCCCGTTCGAGGGCGTTCTCTATCTGGCTGTCTGGGGAGAGCCGGAGCTACCCACGGGCGATTAGCCGGACCTGGCCTCTTGATACCATCGCGTCGGTATGGACCAATCTCTCATCGGCGCTAAGAACCTGAGGCTGTTGAAGAACGGGCTTGTTAGGTGGCGAATGCGGGATGAGGACCCTGACGACGGGCAGCCGAAAATGGAGAGGTAGGTGTGAACTGGGCGCCAAACGAGCAAGCGTCTTGACATTTTAGCGATTGCCCCCTACGCTGGCGCTGTTAGCGGCGATTGCCAGGCTGCCAGCCAGTCCCACATGAGGGAGGGGTAACGATGCGCCAGTTCGAAGTGTCCGCGGAATCCCTGGGTCTCACGTCTCAAGACCTGGGCGCCAGGACTCAGAGGGCCGCCCTAGCTGAGTTCATCGCCACGCTGCTATTCGTCTTCCTGGGCGCCGGCAGCGTCGTGGTCGTTACCGGCATCTTGAAACTGAGCCCCGCCCACGACGCCGGCGCGCTGGTGGCGATCGCCCTGGCTCACGGCCTGGCCATCGCCACGCTGGTGGCGGCTACGGCCAGGATCTCAGGAGGCCACATCAATCCGGCGGTGACTTTCGCGGCCGTGATTAGCGGCCGCATGAAGCCGGCCACCGGGTTCGTGTACGTGGCCGCGCAGATCGTGGGCGCGGTGGTCGGCGCGCTCCTGCTGAAGGCAGTGCTTGTATCCAGCATCCAGGGCAACCTGGGCGCCCACGGCCTGAACGACGCCGCCCTCTCCAGCGACGCCGCCGGCGTGCTGGTGGAGGCCATCCTCACTTTCGTGCTGGTCTTCACCGTCTTCGCCACCGCCATGGACCCCAAAGGGATGGGCAATCTGGCGCCCGTCGCCATCGGCCTGGCCGTTCTGATAGACCACTTCGTTGGCGTGCCTCTGACGGGGGCGTCCATGAACCCCGCGCGCTCCTTCGGCCCCGCCCTCGTCGCCAACGAGTGGGATGACCACTGGGTGTACTGGGTGGGCCCCCTGGCCGGCGGAGGTCTGGCCGCTCTCGTCTACTACTTCGTCTACCTGAAGCGTCCCGAAGACGAATAGTGTCCGGCTGTCGGGTCGTGGGCGAAATCGGGCCATAATCGGAGCCATACCCTCTTCGCGCCTCGTCGGTAGCCCGTAGGGGCGCATCACGAGTTCATAACGTTCGCGGAGGAGTCCGGCCTCATCCTGCCGCTGGGTGAATGGGTCCTGCGCAACGCCTGCCTCCAGAACCGGGCCTCTCAGGACGCCGGCTACGCCTCTATGCGCGTCACCGTCAACCTTTCCGCCCGTCAGCTGCAGCAGGAGAACCTGGTGGCCCCCGTCTCGCAGATCCTCGAAGAATCTGGGCTGGCCCCGGAGCATCTGCAGCTGGAGATCACCGAAGGCGCCGTCATGAAGAACGTGGACTTCATCATCACCACGCTGCATCAGTTGCGCCTGATGGGAGTGGGCATCTCCGTGGACGATTTCGGCACCGGCTACTCCTCCCTCAGCTACCTCAAGCGCTTCCCCATAGACTCCGTCAAGATCGATCGCTCCTTCGTGCGTGACCTGGCGACCGACCCCAACGACGCCGTCATCGTCACTACAGTCATCGCCATGGCGCGCAGCTTGAACCTGAAGGTGATCGCCGAGGGCGTAGAGAGCGAGGAGCAGCTGGACTTCTTGCGGCAGCAGCGCTGCGACGAGTTCCAGGGCTACCTGTTCAGCCAGCCGGTAGCCCCCTGCTCCCTGGAGAAGCTGCTCTCTCCTACCAACGGCGCGAAGCGCAAAGTCGCGCGGTTGAAGCTGGCGTAGGGGCGCATCGTGACGCGCCCGTACTTTCCGTTAGCTTAGCAACTTCTCCCCCGTCGCCCGCCCTCCTGGCGGAGGCGCTTGCCCGGCAGCCGCCGAAGGGCTTATCCTCATGGCGCCCTCTTCTGAACCCCGTTCCCGACAGCCTAAGGAGGTCCCCTAAGTGAAGGCCGTTACGTTTCAGGGCCCGTTCAAGCTCGAAGTCAAGGATGTGGACGATCCCAAGATCCAGCAGCCGACCGACGTCATCCTCAAAGTGACGACCGCCGGGGTTTGCGGCTCCGACGTGCACGCCTACGACGGACGCATGCCCATGCCGCCCACCGGCTGGATCATCGGCCACGAGTACATCGGCGAAGTCGTGGAGGTAGGGGCCGCCGTCAAGAACTTCAAGCCCGGAGACCGCGCCGTGGGCGCCTTCGTTTCCTCCTGCGGCGACTGCTACTACTGCCAGAGCGGCTGGCCCAGCGTCTGCGTGAAGCAGCAGGCGTTCGGCTTCTTCATTCTGCCAGGGGCGCAGGCGGAGTACCTGCGCGTCCCCAACGGCCACTACACCCTGGAGAAGGTGCCGGACGGCCTCTCCGACGAGAAGGCGATCTTCGCGGGCGATATCCTCTCCACCGGCTATTTCTGCGCCGACCGTGGCGAGATCAAGCCCGGCGACGTCGTCGCGGTCATCGGCTCCGGGCCGGTGGGGCTGTTCGCCCAGATGAGCGCGCTCATGTTCCAGCCCAAGGTGGTGCTGGCTATCGACTCCCTGCCGGAGCGGCTGGCGATGTCGAAGCGCATCGGCGCCGTGCCCGTAGACATGTCCAAGGAGGACGCGGCCGCGGTCGTGCGCGAGCACAGCGAGGGTCGCGGCGCCGACGTCGTGCTGGAGGCGGTCGGCATCGAAGCGTCACTCAAGTCGGCTTTCACCTACGTGCGTCCGGCGGGGATCATCAGCGCCGCCGGCATGTACACGGAGCCGGAGTTCCCCTTCCCCATGTTCATTTCGTTCCTGCGCGACCTCTCGTTCCGCATCGGCCTGTGCCCGGCCAAGCGCTACATGGGGAAGCTGCTGGCGATGGTCCAGGAAGGAAAGCTGGACCCCTCCATCATCATTACGCACACACTGCCTCTCAGCGAGGCGCCGCGCGCCTACGAGATGTTCCACAAGCGCACGGACGGCTGCATCAAGGTGCTGCTCAAGCCGTAACCCCGCAACCCGCAGTCCGGCAGCCCAGCGTCTAGGCCATTCGGCCCAAGGGCCCCGTGACTTGCGACCCGTTGACAACTCTCGTTCCACGAGCTACACTTACGCTGCAAACCCCCACCCAGGGGGTATGGGTAACAACCGGCTGGAGGAGAACGTGGAAGACCAGGTCCGAAGCGACGTGCTCAGGCGCCTGAGCTACATCGAAGGCCATCTCAAGGGCGTCCGCGGCATGATCGAAGAGGACAAATACTGCCCGGAGGTCCTCAAGCAGACCTTCGCCGTCCGCCGCGCCATCGAGAAGATGGAAGCGATGATGCTGGACGGCCACCTGCACCACTGCGTTGTCGAGGGCATCCGCGACGGCCGCCAGGAGCAGGTCATCAGCGAGCTCCTTGAGCTGTACGAGCTGGCCAACCGCTAGGAAAGGACGTTATGGTTGCCAAAATTGATCGAGATGAAGTGCAGAGGCTGCTGCGGGAGGGAGCGCAGCTGGTAGAGGTCCTCCCGCCGGCGGAGTACGAGCAGGAGCACCTCCCCGGAGCGCTGAACATTCCACTTAAGCAACTGGATCGGGAAACGACCGCCCAGCTTCAGCGAGACCGGCCAGTGATCGTCTACTGCTCGGATTACCAGTGAGACATGAGCCCACGAGCCGCGTGGCGGCTCGAGAGCCTGGGTTTCACTAAGGTGTTCCACTACGTCGCGGGAAAAGCGGACTGGTCGGCCAGCGGGTTGCCGCTGGAGGGAAGGCTGGCGTCTCTGCCTACCGCCGGCGGCGTGGCTCGGAGGGGGGTGTTGACCTGTCGGTTGACGGACCGGGTGGGTGAGGTTCGGGAGCGGATGGCGACGGTGGGCGACAGCGCCTGCGTCGTGCTCAACGATGAAGGGATAGTGATGGGCCGGCTCAGACAGAAGGATCTGAATGCCGATGCAGAGGCGACCGCCGAGTCGGTGATGGAGTCCGGACCCACCACCGTGCGTCCCGACCTGCCGCTCGCCGATATCGTCGAACGGATGCAGCGGCGGGGAGTGGGCAGCGTCCTCGTTACCACCCCTGACGGACGGCTCTCGGGAATCCTGTACCGGCGACATGCTGAGGCCAGGCTGACAGAGATGGAGAATGAGGGTGCGCCAGAGGAAAAGTGACATGGGAGACAGGGCGAATCTGTACGAGCTGGCCAACAGGTAGCGAGGCAACAACACGGAGGCCCCCCCAATGTCTGAGCGAAAAGCGAGCCCGGAAGAAGCGCCGGAAACGCGCGGCCGCACCATCCGATTTCTCGCGAGGTTCTACGACGCCGCCTCCTGGCTGATGTCTTTCGGGCGCGGCGCTGCCATGAACCGGGATATTGTAGAGATGGCCGGGATACAGCCAGGCGAGAGGGTGCTGGATGCCGGTTGCGGGACAGGAGCGCAGACGTTTCCCGCGGCGGAGCGGGCGGGCGTCGCCGATGTCACCGGGATCGACGCCTCACCGGAGATGATCGAAGTCGCACGCCGGAAGGCCCGGAAGAAGGGCCTGGACGTGGACTTCCGGGTTGCGGCTGCTGAGGATCTGCCGTTCGGCGACGGGGAGTTCGACGTCGTGCTCAGCGGATTCATGCTCCACCACCTGCCGGACGATGTGATGCGGAAGGTGTTCACCGAAGTCAGGCGGGTGCTGAGGCCCGGCGCCCGCTTCCTGGCGGTCGATATGTCCTCGCGCGGCTCTCTCGTTGGCCACATCATCCGCCTCTGCGGGCACGCGCACAGCGCTGAGGGCGTCGAGCACATGAAGCAGATTCTGGAGGAGGTTGGCTTCCGGGAGGTCGCGGACCTCGACACGAAGTACAAGGACCTGGTGTTCCTGCGGGCGAAGAAAGCCAACGACTGAGACAGAAGATGAGCGCTGAGAGGACAGAAGCGAAACTTAAAGAGATAACTGTTCCCGTAGCGGGGATGACCTGCGCCACCTGCGTGCGCAAGGTGGAGACGGCGCTCAAGGGGCTGCCCGGCGTCCAGGAAGCCACCGTCAACCTGGCGGCCGGCAAGGTCGGCGTCGTCTACGACCCGCAGGCCTGCGCGCTGCCCGATATGGAGAAGCGGATCCAGGAGATCGGCTACGAGGTGCCGCTGGCCCGCACGGACCTTCTCGTCCTCGGCATGATGCCCGGCCACTGCGACATCGTCATCGGTAACGCGCTGCGGGCGATGTCGGGCGTCAGGTCGGTGGTGATCAACCCGGCCACGGACACGGTGTCCGTGGAGTTCCTGGAGTCGGCGATATCCGCCGCCGAGATCAAGAAGACGATCCGCAGTCTCGGCTACGACGTCTCGGAGAAGGGCGAGGGCGAAGGGGCGCTGGACCGCGAGCGCCAGTTGCGCCAGCAGGAGGTCCGGCGTCAGCTCGTCAACATGCTCATCGCCTGGCCTCTCGGGGCCATCGTCATGCTGGGGACGTTCAGCGATTACAGCCCCCTGAGCGAACTCCTGCCCTCGTTCATGAACAACAAGATCTTCCTGTTCGCCCTGACCACGCCGCTGATCGTGGGGCCGGGTCGCCAGTTCTTCGTCAACTCCTGGAACGGGCTGCGGCGCGGCGTCACGGACATGAACCTGCTGTACGCCACGGGCATCGGCGCCGCCTACATGATCGCCGTCATCAACACCTTCTTCCCGGACGCCGGCTTCGGCGGCGAGCGGGCCACCTTCTACGAGGCGGCGGCGCTGCTGGTCGCCTTCATCGTGCTGGGCCGCTACCTGGAAGCGATCACCCGGGGCCGCACCTCCGAGGCGATACGCAAGCTGATGAGGCTGCAGCCCAAGCGCGCCCGACTGGTGCGGGATGGTGAAGAGATCGAGATTCCGGCCGATGAGGTCGAGCCGGGCGACATCCTGCTGGTGAGGCCCGGCGAGAGCGTCCCCGTCGACGGCCTGGTCGTCGACGGGTATTCCGCGGTCGACGAGTCGATGGTGACGGGCGAGAGCATCCCGGCAGAGAAGAAGGCCGGCGACGAGGTGATCGGCGGCACGATGAACAAGACGGGCGCTTTCCGCTTCCGGGCCACGCGCGTGGGCGCGGAGACGGCGCTCTCCCAGATCATCAAACTGGTGGAGGAGGCGCAGACCACCAAGGCGCCCATCCAGGCGCTGGCGGACAAGGTGGCGGGCCACTTCATCCTGGGTGTGCACGCCCTGGCGCTGGCCGTCTTCCTCTTCTGGTTCTTCTTCGGCTTCGGTCAGTGGTTCACGCCGGACACCCGTTTGGTGCTGACTCCCTACACGCTGGAGGGGCTGGGCGTGTTCGGGCTGGCGCTGCTCATCTCGGTGACTGTGCTCGTCATCTCCTGTCCCTGCGCGGTGGGGCTGGCGACGCCGGCGGCGATGATGGCAGGCACCGGCAAAGGCGCAGAGTTCGGCATCCTGTTCAAGGGCGCCGACGCTGTGGAGGCCACGGCGAAGGTGCAGGTCGTCATCCTGGACAAGACCGGCACGCTGACCAAAGGCGAGCCCTCCGTAACCGACGTTGCGCCGCTGAAGGGACCGCCCGATGAGGTGCTTCGGCTGGCCGCCGCCGCCGAGAAGAACTCCGAGCACCCGCTGGGCGAGGCGATCATGCGCGGCGCGCGGGAGCGGGGGATCGATGTCCCCGATGCGCAGGAGTTCAACTCGATCCCTGGACAGGGTGTCGAGGCCACTATCGACGGCCAGGCTGTCCTGCTGGGCAACCGCAAGCTGATGGCGGAGCGGCGGGTGGCGATCGAGCCGCTGGCGGCGGAGGCCGAGCGGCTGGAGAACGAAGGGAAGACGGTGATGTTCGTCGCCATCTCCTCCCGTCATTCTGAGCCGAGTGGGGTGGGGAACGCAGCAGGGGTAGAGGGCGAAGAATCTGGCCCCAGCCCCTCCGCACCCGCGCTCGCCGGCCTGGTAGCCGTCGCCGATACGCTGAAAGAGACGTCTGCGCGCGCCGTGACCGAACTGAAGCGGCTGGGGCTGCAGGTGGCGATGATCACCGGCGACAACCGGCGCACGGCGGAGGCGATCGGCCGCCAGCTCGGCATCGATCGAGTGCTGGCGGAGGTGCTGCCCCAGGACAAGGCCGCCGAGGTGCGCAAGCTCCAGGACGAGGGCAAGACCGTCGCCATGGTGGGGGATGGCGTGAACGACGCCCCGGCGCTGGCGCAGGCCAACGTGGGCATGGCCATTGGATCCGGCACCGACGTGGCCAAGGAGACGGGCAACGTGATCCTGATCCGGGACGACATCCTGGACGTGGTGGCGGCCGTGCAGGTGGCGCGGGCGACGATGCGGCTGGTGAAGCAGAACCTGTTGTGGGCCTTCGGCTACAACTCGGCGGCGATACCGCTGGGCGCAGGCCTTCTCTACCCGTTCTTCTCGCAGATCGTCAGTCCGGAGCTGGCGGCGCTGCTGATGGCCACCAGCAGCCTCTCCGTTACCATGAACACGCTGCGCATGCGCGGCTACCGCCCGCCCATCAAGCGCGGCCCGCCGTCGTCCGCGCCGGAGCGCGTGCAACGGGAACCGGAGCCCGAACCGGCACTGGGGGTTGGGCGATGAAGCCAGACATCGGCCTGTCGCGCGAACAGTACCGCCGGCGGGCCTGGTCTTACAACTGCGTCGGCAGGTGGAGCGAGCCGATCCGGCGTCTGGCCGTCGAAAGGCTGCGCCTCCGCCGCGGCGACGTGGTCCTGGATGTCGGCTGCGGCACCGGCCTCAGCTTCCCGTTTCTGGAACGGGGAATTGGACCGGAGGGTCGCATCATTGGCGTGGACGCCAGCCCGGACATGCTCGCGCACGCCAGGGATAGGGCGGAGGGCAACGGCTGGCAGAACGTTGTGCTCATTGAGTCTGCGGCGGCGGATGTCGTCATCCCGGAGCTCGTCGACGCCCTGCTTTTCCACTTCACGCACGACGTCATGCGCTCCCCGCAGGCGCTGGAGAACGTCTTCCGGCGTGCAAAGCCGGGCGCCTGCGTGGCGGCGGCAGGGACGAAATGGGCGCCGCTATGGGCCCTCTCGGTAAACCCCATCGTCTGGTTCTACTCCCGCAATTACGTCACTACGTTCGAGGGTTTCAGAGCGCCGTGGAGCCACCTGGAGCGCCTCGTCCCGGACCTGCGGGTCGAGCAACTCCTCGTCGGCGCCGTCTATATCGCCGGGGGGACTTTCCAACCGAAAGGGGGGCCAAGCCAATGAGACTGGAAGCCAGGGACGCCGGTCGTCTCAGCGCGGCGATCTACACCAGCGTCTCGCTGACGGCGGCACTGGCGTTCTTCCTGGTGACGCTCCTGACCGGCGACTACAGCTGGGTGGCGCGCATCGGCGGCGCGGCCTGGGTGTTCGGCCTGAGCATGATCATCCTCATGCCCACTGTGACGCCGTGGCTGCGCAGCCGCCTAGGAGGCGCCTCAGCCGCGAAGCGCCGCGGTCGCCAGGTATGACCAGAGATGCGATGACAGTCCGACCGGCCCGCGCCAATCAGGCCGAACGCGGGGGTACGGGCAGCAGTTGCTCGCGAGATGATGTGGACGGAGAACGGAGGTGACCAATGTTGCACGATGGAGGAATGGGCTGGTGGATGGTCTGGGGTAGCGTGATGATGATCCTATTCTGGGGCGGCATAATCGCCCTGGCTGTCTGGACAGTCCAGTCGCTGATCAGGCGAGAGCAAGGGACGGCCCAGGGCCCGAGCATCGGTCCGGCGCCCGGCGCCCCGCGCGAGGAGCCACTGGAGATCGCCCGGCAACGCTACGCGAAGGGCGAGATCAGCCGCGAAGAGTTCGAGCAGATCAGGAACGACCTGCAACGGCCGTAGGGGCGCTGCTTGCTGCGCCCGAGCGCGATCGCACCTGGAGGCGGTCGCTCGCTCCTAGTAGAAATCGTTGCAGTAGGGCTGATAAGTGACCGCGAACACCTCCGCCATCTCCGCGAGCGCTGATTCGCGATTCACCTTGAGCAGGGCCGCGCCGGCCGCCACCTCCGGCCGCATGAACCCCGTGAAGAGAGGCGCCAGCGTGTTCGCCGTCAACTCTACGTCCGGCTCGGCGTCTGTCCGTTCGGCGCTCATGCGGCCCTCCGCGGCCTCGACGCGCCAGGCGCCGTCGTTCCAGGGCGCCGAGCTGTCGGCGATGCGCAGCGTCAGGGCGACGGGCCTTTCGCCGCAGTAGGGGCGCACGCCGAAGGCCCGCTCCACGTCCACGATGCGGATCATCGCCCCGTCGGCCACCGTCGTGTCGATCTTCCAGGGGTCTTCCGCCAGGTCCCGGAAGGGGTCGTCCGGCGCGATCTCCACGACGACCTTGCGCGCCAGGTCGTGCGTCAGCAGGTGCTCCCACAGCCCCAGATAGGCGTCGCCGGACAGGGTGACGAAGTCGCGCACCCACAACATCTGCGGCGCCCAGCCCCCTTCCGGCGCCATAGCGCGGTTCATGTAGACGATGTAGCCCTGGTCCTCCCCATTCGCGCTCACCCACACGTACGCCTCTCGGTTCTTGCCACCCGATTCGTCGAACTCGCGCAGGATCGCCTCGCGCCACCACGGCTCCACGCGATGAAGGGGCCCGTTGCGCGGCGCCGCCCAGCGGCGAAAGATCGCGTCCAGGCGGGCCCAGTTGTCGGGCCCTACGTGGTCCAGCCTGCCGGCAGATCCCTTGAGGCGGAGGGTCACGTCCTTGGGCCGGAACTCGTAGCGTTTCTTGCCCTCGGCCCGCTCCCAGCCGTAGCGGGTGTAGAGGGCGTCGTGAGGGGTGTGCAGGCCGGACAGCGGCTGGCCTTGGTCCCGCATGCGCTCCAGCGCCAGCCTCAGCAGCTTGCCCACGTGCCCCTGGCGGCGGTAGCCGGCCAGGCAGGCCACCGGCCCCACGAGGCTGAAGCCGATGGCCCCGCCGTTGATGCGCCGCGCCATGGGCACCGTGCGAACGTCGGCCACCAGCCGCCCATCTACGAACGCGCCGACCGACCAGTCCGGCGGCAGCAACCTGCGCATCATCTCGGTGCGTTCAGGCGTTGGCCTGTTGTAGAACGCCACGGCCTCCAGGTGGGAGGCCTGCTCTATGTCGTCGGGCGTCAGGGGTCGGTACTCGGTGCTCATGCGTCCTTCTGTGGCGAACGCAATAGATTGTCGCGGGCGGACCGCCGCTCTGTCAAAGGGCCGGTCGGTTGTGGCGCGCCACCCCAACCTGAAGGTTGGGGCATGCAACCGGGGAGCCTGGGGCGAGGTGACCCCATGTCCTACAATACTCTTGGTATGAGGCGTACTGCCGCGATCGCCGCTGCCAAGGTGGCGGCCACCTTGAGCCGTCATCTGCGCTTCGGCGGCGGAACGGCGCTGCCCGGCCTTCTGGCTGAGCGCATCGATCCGCGCATCATCGCCGGGATGACGGAAAAGCTAGGCCAGGGGAGCGTGCTCATCACCGGCACCAACGGCAAGACGACGACGGCTCGCTTCCTGAGGAACATCGCGCAGGCGGCCGGACTCAGGCCGGTGGCCAACCGCGCCGGCTCCAACATGATGCGGGGGATAGCGTCTGCCCTGGTGGAATCCGCCGACTGGGGCGGTGAGTTCGCCTCGCCGGAGCGCAGGCTGGGCGTGTTTGAGGTGGACGAGGCGACGCTGCCGGAGGCGGCCTGGGCCGTGCGCCCCCGCGCTGTGCTGTTCACCAACCTCTTCCGGGACCAGCTTGACCGCTACGGCGAAGTGGAGCACGTGGCCTCCGCCTGGCGCAAGGCCGTCGCCGCCTGGCCGGAAGCGGTCACCATCGTCCTGAACGCCGATGACCCCTCGGTGGCGTCGCTGGGCCAGGATGCCAAGGGCCGCGTCATCTACTACGGTATGAAGGACAGGTCGGCGGCGCCGTCCGCGGCAGCTGGACTAGAGCACGCCGCAGACGCCCGCTGGTGCACCGGCTGCGGCTCGGAGCTGTCCTACGCCGCTGTCTTCTACGGCCACCTGGGGCACTGGCGCTGCCCCAAGTGCGGGCGATCGCGTCCGCAGGTGCAGGTGGGCTGCGCGCAGCTGGCGGGCGAGCCTGGAGGGCTGACGCTGTTGATAACGCTCCCAGGTGGTGACGTGAACGTGCGGCTGCCCCTGACCGGACTGTACAACGCGTACAACGCGCTGGCGGCGGTGAGCACGGCCGTTGCCCTGGGCGTGGAGAGAGCGGCGATACAGAAGGGACTCAGCTCCTTCACCGCAGCCTTCGGGCGCCAGGAGCGAATGAAGGTAGCGGGCCGCGATGTGCAGGTGATCCTGGCCAAGAATCCGGCGGGCCTGAACCAGGTGCTGCGAACCGTTACCGAAGACGGCGCCGCGGGCGAGCCGAAACGAGACCTGGCGCTGTTCCTCAACGACGGTCTGGCGGACGGTCGCGACATCTCCTGGATATGGGACGTCGATTTCGAGCTGTTAGCGGACAAGACCAGATCGGTCACCGTCTCCGGCACTCGGGCGTGGGATATGGCCCTGCGGCTGAAATACGCGGGTCTGGAGACCATCTCGCAGGTGGAGACGGACCCAGCGCTGGCGCTGCGGCGCGCGCTGAAGGAGACGCCACAGGGCGGGACGCTGTACGTGATCCCCACCTATACGGCGATGCTGGAAGTGCGGGAGCTGCTGGCCCGCTGGAGCGGAAGGCGCGCCTTCTGGGAGGAGGCGTGAGATGGCAAAGGGAGCCCTGCCCGTCCGGCAGGCGGGGATGAAGCTGCGGTTGGCCCACCTCTACCCCAAGCTGATGAACATCTATGGGGACAGGGGAAACATCCTCTGTCTGCAGCGCCGCTGTAGCCAGCGTGGGATAGAGTTTCAGGTGGAAGGGCTGGAGCTTGGGGACAAGCTGAAGCCCAGGGACTATGACCTCATCTTCATCGGCGGCGCGCAGGACCGCGAGCAGCGGCGAGTGGCCGAAGACCTGATTAAGCACAAGGCGAAGGCGCTGCTAGAGGCCGTGGAGCGTGACGTAGTGGTGCTGGCGGTATGCGGCGGCTATCAACTGTTGGCCAGCTTCTACCGCCCGGCGGAAGGTGACGAGCTGCCGGGCGTGGGCGTGTTCGACGCCTGGACGGCGCACCCGGGGCCGCAGGCGCGTCGCTTCATCGGCAACGTGGTCGTGGGATGGAACGGCGACACACTGGTGGGCTTTGAGAACCACGGCGGGCGCACGCACCTGGGGGACGGCGCGAAGCCGCTGGGACGCGTGATCGTCGGCTACGGCAACAACGGCGAAGACGGCGGCGAAGGGGCGGTCTGTCGCAACGCCTACGGGACATACCTGCATGGGGCGCTCCTGCCCAAGAACCCGCGCTTCGCCGACCACCTGATAGAGCTGGCTTTGCGCCGCTGTCATGGAGATGTCAGCCTGGCGGAGCTGGACGACCGCGTGGAGAAGGCGGCCCACGCGGACGCCGTGCGGCTGGCCACAGGGCGCAGTATTATCGCAGCGGGAGGGAGATGACTACATGACAAAGGCAACCCTGGAAGCCCCAGACATCTCGTGTGATCACTGCATCATGAGTATCCAGAAAGCGGTGACGAAGCTGCCCGGCGTCAGCTTTCTCTCCGGAGATCCGGACAGCAAGCTGGTGGTGGTGGAATATGATCCGTCGTCAGTCGCGCTGGAGGCGATCGAGCAGGCGATGGAGGAGGAAGGCTATCCCGTCAAGAAGTAGCCGGGCTGGCTGGGCGGCCCCCCGTCTGCGGGCAGGCGGCGTAGTGGCGGCGGCGGTGACGATGGTCGCCGCCCTTGTTGTGTTCAGCGCCTGTGGCAGCTCGGGCGCCTCGGATAGCCCGAAGTCACCCGGCGTTCTCACCGCCTCCGGCCCGACGAAAGCTGCCTCCGGAGCCCCAACGGCGTCGCCTCAGCCGATAGGCTTCACGTATCGGGTGGTGGAAGGAGACACGCTCTCCTCCATATCGCAGCGCTTCGGCGTAGCGGTAGATGAGATAGCGGCCGTCAACAAGCTAACAGATGCGGCCAAGATCAGCATCGGCCAGATGCTGTTCATCCCTGGTGGAGACGCCGGGTCAGCGCCCTCGCCGGTAGCGTCACCTGCGGCGGATGCCCGGCTGACGGGATTCGCCTTTCCTATCGAAGGGGCCTGTCTTCCCAGCAGCGACAACCTGATGCCGAACGCCCCCAGGGAATACCGGGCGGGCGTCCACGAAGGAGTCGATTTCTACACCGGAAGCTGTGTCGATGTGCCGCAGGGGGCCCCGGTCCTGGCAGCGAAACCCGGCAAGGTGGTCCGCGCCGACGCAGAGTTCGTGGAGATGACGGAAGCGGAGCTCAACGAGCTACTCAGCCGTTCGCTTCAACAGGGCTATACTGATGAGCGGGCGTTGGATCGCTTTCGGGGCCGGCAGGTGTGGGTGGATCACGGCAACGGCGTACAGACGCGCTACTGCCATCTGAACGGGATCGCAACGGGGATCACACAGGGTGCAGAGGTGCAGGCTGGACAACTGCTGGGATACGTGGGGGACTCCGGAACCCCTGAGGCCGTCACCGCGCCCGGTACCGAGATACACTTGCACTTCGAGATTCGTGTAGGCGACTCCTTCCTGGGCGCTGGGCTGCCACCTGATCAGGTGCGAACGCTCTACGAGCGGGCGTTATCGGCGTCCTGACCCCTGATTCACCATTATGGCGGACAACGTGGATGCCTCCCGATCAGTAGCCCCGGAGGCGGCTTCGGCCGGGCGACGACCGCAGCGCGGTTTCTTCCGGCGCATCGTCTTCCCGGTGCTGGTGATCGCGGCGATCGCGGCTGCGATCTGGTGGCTGGACTACCGCCAGGAAGGCGGCTCCTTCAGCCCCGCCGGTGAGCGCTACGGTCCCAGCGATCTGCCAGCGGCGCTGGCGCCGGCAGGAGCGAGCGTCGATCCGCAGGAGGGTGCGCTGGCGCCGGACTTCCTCCTGGAGAGGCTGGACGGTGGCGAGATGCGGCTGAGCGACTTCCGGGGCCAGCCCGTGGTGCTGAACTTCTGGGCCACCTGGTGCGCGCCCTGCCGCAAGGAGATACCGCAGTTCGTTGAGGCGTACAACCGTTTCAAGCAACAGAACCTCGTCGTCATCGGCCTCAATCTTCAGGAAGGCAAGTCGATCGTAGAGCCGTTCGCGCGCGACTTCGGGATGGACTTCCCCATCGCCATCGACCGCGACGGCGAGGTCGGCGACCAATACCGCCTGCTGGGTCTGCCGACGACGTTCTTTATCGACCGCGGCGGCGTGATCCGCAGCGTGTTCACCGGCCCCTTCCTGGAGGAGAGCAGGGGCATCAATGTGCAGGAAGCGATAGGCTCCACCGAGCTGGAGCGGCGCATCGCGGAGATCATGAGCCCCGCTGGACAGACGAGTGAAGATGGAAGCCGGTAAGGCGCTGGGCGGCGAGGAGGCCCAGCAGGCAGAGGGCAGGCGGGCCGCGTCGTCCGGCTGGTCGCGCACATTGGGGCTGCTGAACCCGTTGCGCGCGGTCTGGTGGCTATTCACCAACGTCCGCTTCGCGATCGTGCTGCTGGTGGCGCTCGCCTTGGTGAGCCTCCTCGGCGTCCTGCTGCCTCAGGTGCCGCTAAACGTCCGCGGCGACGCCGTGGCGGAGGCGGACTGGCTGAAGTTTCAGGAAGGGAAGTTCGGCGTCCTCACGACACCCATAGACCGTGCCGGGCTGTTCGACCTGTTCCACGCGAGCTGGTTCGCGGCACTTCTGGCGATCACCATGGCCTCTACCGGCGCCTACATTCTGAGCCGCGCGCCCGGCATCTGGGTGGCTATCACCAGGCCGCGCAAGCGGGTGCCGGACCGCTACTTCCAGATGGCGCCCAACCGCTTCCAGACATCGACCAGCGTGGACGTCGAGAAGCTGGAACGGCTCCTGCGCAAGCAACGCTATCGCGTCGAGCGCGTTCAGGAGCAGGGGGCGACATATCTGTTCGCGGACCGTTTCCAGTGGGCGCAGCTGGGGACGCTGCTCACCCACGCCGCGGTCATCGTCTTCATCCTTTCGGCGGTCGTCAGTCGCGTGGACGCCTACTCGTCGGACCTCTTCCTGGCGGAGGGATCCACGCTTCCCGTATTCGCCGTTCGGGACCCCAATCAGATGCAAGTACAGCTGCTGGATGCCAGCGCCGCCTTCACCGCTGATGGCCAGCCCCTGGATTACCGCTCAGAGATCGCGATCTTCCGGCGCGGAGAGGAAGTGTCGCGCTGTGAGTCGACGGTAAACTCGCCGTGCAGCTACGAGGGCTATCGGTTCTACCAGGCGGCCTATTTCGGTTTCGGGGCGGCGGTGCAGGTGCGAGACCTGGGGACGGGCAACGTGATCTACCGTGAAACGCTTGCCCTGTCTGGAAAGACGCCCTCGCCTCACGTCATGATCCGTGATAGCTCTGGCCGCCCGCTGCTGGACGAATACCTCGTGCTGACGGACCAGTTGAGCACGCAGGAGTTTACCTACTCTGGCACGCTGGTGCGACTCCCGGATGGCCGTCCGCTGGCCGTGGGGTTGCAGACGGCGGCCGGCCAGCGCGCGCTGACAGTGTTCGAGCCGGCGCAGGGCGTTGACGCGGTGCGGCTGCGCCTGGCGGAGGGCGAATCCGGCGAAGCGGGCGGCCTGAACATCTCGTATATGAAGGAGGGAATGGTGCCCTCCGCCCTCATCCCGGACTTCCCCCTGCCTCCGGCTGCGCAGGCCTCCGCGACAGACGGGGCGCTTCTCCAGTTGAGTAACGTCACCTACGGTACCGAGACCGCTTCCGAGGGAACGCCCGTGGAGAGCGCTGGCTCTGCTGGGCCGCCCAGGCTGACGCTCGTTGGACTCCAGCCGCAGGCAGTGACGCTGGCGCCGGGACAAAGCGAGTCGATAGGCGGATACGAGTACACGTTTCTGGGTCAGCGGGAGTTCTCCGGTCTTCAGGTGAAGCGAGACCGCAGCGACTACCTCGTCTGGATCGGCGCCGGGCTCATTGTGCTGGGGCTGATGGTCACCTTCTGGGTGCCCAGAAGGCGCTTATGGGCTAAGATAACGGCGGCTGAGACGTTCCTGGCGGGCCAGGCGGCAAGCCACGCCAACTACACCCGGGAGCTGAGGCGGCTGGCTCGGCAGGCCGGCGCCAGCGAGCGAGAGGACGTAGAAGACGATGATTAGCGCGCTCTTGCTGTCCATCAAGATCGGCATCGACCCAACGATCATCGACGAGTTGGGCGTGCAGATAACGTGGCACGGGCTGTTCACCGCCGTGGGTGTCGTCATGGGGGTGACGGTGGCGACCTGGTTCGCCCGGCGCGCCGGCTACAACGAAGACACGATCTATAACGTGGCGCTGGCGCTGGTCATCGGCGGCATCGTCGGCGCGCGCGCCCTGTTTGTAATCGAGCATTGGAGCGATTTCCAGGACGACCTGGGGCACATCTTCTCCGTCAACACGGGCGGCATCTCTATCTACGGCGCGCTCATCGGCGGCACCGTCGGCGCTTGGCTCTACGCCTTTCTCCGGCGCGTGCCGGGCCTTCCCACCGGAGCGGACATCGCCGCCATCGGCGGGATTCTGGGCATGGCCGTCGGCCGCATCGGCGATATCATCAACGGGGAGCACTTCGCCAGTACCACGGACCTGCCCTGGGGCGTGGTCTACACGGACACCAATAGCCCCAGCTTCATCCATTTCGGTGGCCTGGCCGAGCCCCAGCACCCGGCCGTCGCCTACGAGCTAATCGGCGACCTTGTGATCTTCGCGGTCCTGATCTTCTTGTACCAGCGGACGAGTCGCGCCGGCATCACCTTCTTCGCCTTCGTCTTCCTGTACGGCCTCCTGCGCACGTTCGTCAGCTTCTTGCGCCTGGACGACATCGTCCTCGTGGGGCTACGGACGGCGCAGCTGATCGGCATCGGCTCGATGGTCGCAGGGCTTGGCGGCGTCGCTTACCTGCTCCGGTTCCCGCCTCGGCAAGAGCGCACGGGCCGTGGCGCCAGGAGAAGAGCCGTGCGAGAAGAAGAGCAACCGGCCGTGGAGGAAAGACCCGCCGGTTGAGGGTAAGGGCGCGGCAAGCAGCGCCCCTACAACGGGTGCCCCTGGGGGTCATCACCCCTTCCCACAAAATCCCGCCGGAGACAGATAAGGGAGACAGACGTGTCTCCCGTCTCGCGCGAAGCCGTCCTCAGCCCTTCGCCTTCTTGGTCCATTCTGAGCGACCACGAATCGCCTGGGCGCCACGAACGGCGCACCTAAGCGCAGCCCGTCCTGAGCGAAGCCGAAGGGATGATCTGTGCCGGGAGACGGAGGAGGCGCTGCGGAGACCGCAGTAGAGGATCCATTTCCAGTTGGAGATCGTAGATATCGCAGACGGCACGGCGATCTATGACCGCCGCGGGGACTGGGTGCCCGTGGTGGCGGCGGATGGCAAGGAGGTGGCGTCCGCTCCTATCGATGGGCCGCGGCTGAAGCCTGTCCTGAGCGAAGTCGAAGGGGTGGCGCTTACGGCAGCCTGATCCGCACAACGGCCTGACGCTGGTCAAAATTGTTCCCGAACTTTAACCTTTACCGCTTCTCAACTATGATGATTAATAGTAGTATAGGGTTACGGCTATTAAAGTACGGGAATTGAGATTCTAGGCAGTGAGCGATGAGTATAACAATGGCTAGCAGTGGAGTCCATGTGAGCAATCACTGGTATGTCGTTTCAAGTCACGGCGCAGTGCTGTTCTACGTGGCCGTGCACCCAGGTTGCACCATTCGCGAGATCGCCGAAGAGATGTCCCTCACCCAGCGCACCGTGTGGGGGCTCATCGGTGACCTGCGCCGGGCGGACATGCTCAGCGTCCGTCGCGAGGGACGCCGCCATCACTACACGGTGAACCTGGAGGCCCCCTTCAGGCACCCCATTCTGCAGGGGATCACCCTGCGCACCGTTCTGGGCGAAGTCGTCGACCGCTACGCGCGTCAAAGTGATCGCACCGCCAGCGTCGCCTAGACCGCGCTGACCTTCGCGTTGACACCGTTTCCGCGCCTGTGCTAGCATCCATCGTACAACTCAATAGGACCTTATCCAGAGAGGTGGAGGGCACGGCCCTGTGAAGCCCGGCAACCGGTCCGCCTGAGGCGGAGACGGTGCCAACGCCGTCCCCGCTTGAAGCGGGGGCCGATAAGGCAGCTTGACGGCCTCTTCTCACCGGAAGAGGTCTTTTCTTTACCAGCCAGCGGCAGCTTCGGCTGTCGATTGAGAAGGACGATGAAGGACCAACGAGTGCGTCTCGGAAGACAGATGGCGATGGCGCGGGCCTCTACCCCTGGCTCAACTGGGGAGGGGAGGCCAACGCCAGCAACACGCGTGTATACGCCGGGAGCCTCTACAGCGGCGCCTGGCGTCTAGCGAAAAGGATAGCCGTCATGTCTTTCGCCAAGAATCTGAGATGTAGGGAGTGCGGCCGGGTTTATCCCCTGGACCCGGTTCACGTCTGCGAGTTCTGCTTTGGCCCCCTGGAGGTCTGCTACGACTACGAGGCGCTGCGCCGCGTGCTGACTCGCGAGCGCATCGCCGGCGGGCCGCCCACCATGTGGCGCTACGCAGACCTGCTCCCCTGCCAGACCGAGACCGTCGTCGATATCGGCACGGGATACACACCACTGATCCGCGCAGCCAACCTGGGCAGGCTCCTGGGGCTGAGCCGGCTGTACATCAAGAACGACTGCCAGAACCCAACCTGGTCGTTCAAAGACAGGGTCGTCTCCGTGGCCACCAGCGTGGCGCGGGAGTTCGAGTTCGATACCCTGGCCTGCGCCTCCACCGGCAACCTGGCCAATAGCGTTGCCGCCCACGCCGCCCGCGCCGGCATGAAGGCCTGCGTCTTCATACCGGCGGACCTGGAGCAGGGGAAGATCGTCGGGTCCGCCGTCTACGCGCCGACGCTGGTGGCGGTGGACGGCAGCTACGACGACGTGAACCGCCTCTGTAGCGAGCTGAGCGACAAGTACCCGTGGGCATTCGTGAACATCAACGTGCGCCCCTACTACGCCGAGGGCAGCAAGACGTTGGGATATGAGGTCTGCGAGCAGCTGGGCTGGCGGGCGCCGGACCACTGCATCGTGCCTCTGGCCAGCGGCTCGCTGTTCACCAAGATATACAAGGGGATCAAGGAGCTGGCCTGGCTGGGACTGATCGAGTGGACGGCCCCGCGCATGAGCGGCGCGCAGGCGGAGGGCTGCTCGCCCATCGTGGAGGCGTGGCAGCGCCAGAGCTACAATATCCGTCCCCAGAAGCCGAACACCATCGCCAAGTCGCT